>VGAH01000001.1 GCA_016870945.1 Actinomycetota bacterium
TCATGCCAATGGCATCTCACTTGCACGGTACGTGGTCTTTGAAAAATGTGGGTGGTCGGTAGATGATGCTTGGCCCGGGCTCGATGAGACTGTCGGTGAAGTCTTGATTACCCCGACACTGATATATGCCGGTGGGTTGTTGAGCCTCTTGCAGGCGCACCCTGGTGCGGTTCATGCAATGGCGCACATCACAGGCGGGGGCTTTGCGGCCAACTTGGTGCGTGCCTTACCACCCGGTGTGAAAGCGGTGGCAGATCGCAATACCTGGTCATTGCCGCCGGTGTTTAAGTCACTTGCTGAACTCGGGGCTATCTTGCAATCAGAGATGGAGAAAACTTTCAATCAAGGTGTTGGCATGGTCTTGGTTGTTTCGCAAGATGCGGCAGACCCCGTCGAACAATTTCTGATCAGTGCTGGCTTTAGGGCGTGGCAAGTAGGCGTAGTGCAGGCAGCAGATGGCAAAGGTGCAACTGCTGGGCCAAGTATTGAGCTAGTAGGTAATTACCGCTCTTAGCGAAAGTCCTCTTCGTCTTCTAGGTCGTCGTCTTCAAAAATATCGTCATCTTCGAAGTCGTCATCTTCTAGTTCGTCATCGTCGAGCAAGTCATCATCATTAGGGTCTGCCTCGTCGCTCATATCTTCGCCTCTCAACTCAGCCTGTAAGGCATCAAAATCAGTTGATGGCGTAGGAGAATACTTCAGACGTCTTGCGACTTTGGCGTGCTTAGCTTTGGACTTACCGCGACCCATCGATCAGCGTTCCTCGCGAAACTCCACGTGCTTGCGTGCTACCGGGTCGTACTTCTTGATGGTCATGCGGTCGGGGTCGTTGCGGCGGTTCTTGCGAGTGACGTAGGTGTAGCCAGTGCCCGCGGTCGATCGAAGTTTGATGATGGGTCGGTTCTCTTGGCGGGCCATTTAGATCTTGACCCCCTTGGCTTTCAGTTCGGCGACAACTGAATCGATGCCGCGCTTGTCGATGACCTTCAAACCTTTGGTGCTAACGGTCAAAGTAATGGTTCGTTTCAAACTGGGCACGTAGAACTTGCGTTTTTGAATGTTCGGGTCGAAGCGTCGCTTGGTACGTCGGTGCGAGTGAGAGATGTTGTGCCCAAAGCCGGGCTTGGTGCCGGTGACCTGACATACCGCGCTCATGTGCTCGAATTTTACCTTTCGTTGTTTCTAGCTGAAAACCTGCGGCTCGGCTACGAGTTCTCGTGGCCAGGGCCGGGATCGAACCGGCGACCTTCCGCTTTTCAGGCGGACGCTCGTACCAACTGAGCTACCTGGCCCGACTACCCGCGACCCCGACGGGACTTGAACCCGCGACCTTCGCCGTGACAGGGCGACGCGCTAACCAACTGCGCTACGGGGCCTCGTTTACTGCGTACCCCCGACGGGATTCGAACCCGCGTTACCGCCTTGAAAGGGCAGCGTCCTAGGCCGCTGGACGACAGGGGCCGACCCGTCATGGTCTGACCCGACGGCCAGACCGTCGGAGCATGACGAGCATACGGCAGGTGCTTTTCGGCAACCAGCACACTGTGCCAGCGCATCTTGCCAGCAGACTGTGGTGGTGCGAATAGCAGTTGGTTCAGATCACGCTGGTTTTCCACTCAAGACCAAGTTGGCCGAGTGGCTAGCTGCCCAAGGCCATCAGGTGGTCGACGTTGGTACGCAATCTGACGAACGAGTTGATTATCCCAGTTTCGGTTTTGACGTCGCACACCGAGTGGTGGCCGGTGAAGTAGAGCGCGGGGTGGTCGTGTGCGGCAGCGGGCAGGGCATTTGTATGGCGGTTAATCGGGTACCGGGTGCGCGTGGGGCGATCATTCGTGACGAGGCCGACTCACTCGCCACGCGACAGCACAATGACGCGAACGTGGCGTGCTTTGGTGCTCGAGTCACGCCGACTGAAGACGCGATTGCTGCGCTGAATGTGTTCTTGACTACAGATTTTGACGGGGGCAGGCACATGGCTCGAATCGAGCAGCTTGACCGCACTGCCGGTGACGCCTGACATCTAGAGTGTCACTTTGCGTCGGGCCGCTAGCTCAATTGGCAGAGCAACGGACTTTTAATCCGTGGGTTCGGGGTTCGATCCCCCGGCGGCCCACTCGTGAAAAGAATTGCAAGCCTCGTGGTTGAGCCATCGTGACTGAGCCATCATGACTGAACCTCGCATTTACGACCCCGACGAAATCGAGTTACTGCTGCGCGCCGGGCGCCTCGCACTTGAGACCGAATCAAGTACGGACGGGGCAGAGCGCATCGTCGCCTACTTGGCTCGCGCATTTGATACCGGGCCGGTGCAGGTCGCGGCAACTCCAACTTCGTTAACGATCGCGCTTGGGCCCATCGGTGATCAACAAGTACAGGTAATTCGCGCCAAACCCGGATCACTCAACCTAGGTGGCAGTTCAGGGCTGGACGAGGTCGTTCGCAAATCCCTTAGCGGCAAGTTCACTGCTGGTGAAGCACTAGATGAAGTGATAGCGCTCGAACAGCCACCTTCGGCCAGGCGCAGATTGTTGTCAGTGCCAGCTTGGGGTGTGGCAGCAGCTGCCATCACTGTGTTAATCGGTGGTCGAGGTTTTGACGCGGTGCTGGCATTGTTGACGGGTTTTGTCGTCGGTGGAGTGATGTGGTGGGTCGGGCGAAACCCCAGGGCAGCTCGAGTGTTAGCACCGGTTGTTGCTTTCTTAGGCGCCTTCGCCGCGGTTGCATTTGCGCACGTGCTCTTTGCTGCTTTCGGGTGGGAGACGGCTCCCGTGCGCGCGACAGTCGCCTCGTTATTGTTGTTAATCCCTGCGTTTTCGTTGGTTGTTGCGGTTGAAGAGTTGGCGTTGGGGCACTTGCTTGCTGGTTCATCTCGAATGTTTGGTGCGGTGCTGGTGATCTTTGGTGTGGTGTTGGGCGCTTCGCTTGGGCGCCAAGTTGGATGGTCATTACTTGGGCCTTTACCTGCAGGTGCGGTTCTGCCATTGCCCGTTTGGGCGTTCGTCATCGCGGCTGCGATAGCTGGTGCTGCGTTTTCAGTCGGGCTGGGGTTACGTGGAGTTGCTGTTGTCGTGGTGGCTCTAGCCGTGATGTTGATGGCTACTTTGGCGCGCGGCATGCAATTGGCTTTTCAGGGGCGCATCAGTGACGTTGCAGCACCACTATTGGCGACGTTCGTGTCTGCCTTCATCTTGGGGCTGGTCGGCGCCTTTGTCGCCAGGTATACGACTATTTCTGCTTTGGTGATCATCGTGCCCTCTTCGTTCATGCTGATACCTGGCGCACTTGGGTTTGGCGCCTTTCAAAGCTTGTTTGCCCAACAAACCCAAGATGGTGTTGCCACCCTGATCACTGCACTAGCCACTATTGCCGCGCTGGTCTACGGCCTATTAGTGGCCACCGCAATTACCCCCCGCCCCTTCGCCCAGTACTTGTCTGTGAAAGTAAACATTCGTGACTAGAACTCCGACTAATCCAGTTGGAAGGGCTGCACGCGCACTAGTTGCTGCCGTTTCAGATCAGCCCTGGTGGCTGAAGGCAAGAACGAGCATGGCGAGTGCGTTACCTCCGCGACTTAGGGGGCGAGTGGGTGCTGCGTTGTCACCTCGAGAAAGCATGGGGTTTAACGACCAAGAGCGGCGCACCGAGATGATGCTTGAACTTGTGGCGTCTTTTGAACCCGAAGTAATCATTGAAACGGGCACTTATCAGGGTGCTACCACTGAATGGTTTGCTGATAACTCGAATACGCAAATCGTCACGGTGGAATCATCTGAGTGGTTCTTTTCTTATGCGCAATATCGACTCTCACAAATTCCACAAATCGAGCTCATTTTCGGAAACTCTGTTTCAGCCCTGCAAGAATTGAGCTCCAATCTTGACATAGTGGCCCGAAAAACGCTTTTCTACTTAGACGCTCATTGGAATGAATATTTGCCGCTTGCAGATGAAATTGATTTGATCATGGCTAATTGGTCAGACTTCATCATTGTTATTGATGACTTTGAAGTAGACGATGATGCCGGTTACACCTTTGACGATTACGGCCCGGGCAAACGTTTGGACAAAACTCTGATACCCGCCAAACATCGAGATCAGCTATTCGCTTATTACCCGAAGGCCAAGAGCTCAGAGGAAACTAGCCACAAACGCGGCGTAATAGTTCTCACCCCCAAACGTCACAAAGATCTACTCGATGGCTTGAGTCTGCTTCGCCCCACCCCTCTTTCTGTCTGAAGCTCCGTCTACCAACGTGTTGGCTTGTAGGCGGGCGGTCTCAGCTAGGACAACACCAACAAGCACAGTCGCGCCACCAATAATTTGAGCGAGCGTTAGTCGCTCGCCGAGCAACGCAAACGCTATAACCGAGGCAATTACCGGCTCAAGACTTGCGATGATGATTGCGCTTTTCGCATCCAGGTACATCAATGACGTGAACGACAGCAAGAATGGAACCACAGTGCCCATGACAATCACCCAACCCACCAAAACCCAAAGCGGCACGAACCAAGTGCTCGAACCAGGTACTTCAGTTAGCTGGGCAAAAACCAGCCAATCAAAACCCCACAGCGGATTAACAACCAAGAAAAACAGTGCACCCGAACACATCGACAGCGCAGCAGTAGCAAGCGAGCTTCTCTCACGCACATAGTGCTCGCCACCAATGAAGTAAGCCGCCAACGAAAGGGCAGCACCCACGGCCGCTAACAAGCCCCAGAAATTCAAAGTGAGCCCTTGCCAAATTTGGGTGATGGTCGCAAGCCCGATTAGAACCAGAGCCAACGCGAGCCAAACTCGTTTTCGTACCGCCTTTTTTTGTACGTAGCGAAACCACAGTGCCACCAAGACAGGTGCCGTGAATTCGATTACCAGTGCCACCCCGATGGGCAATAACTCGATGGCGATGAAATAGAAGAACTGCGTAAAAGAAACTGCCACGATTCCATAGACCAACATCGGCAAGATCTCTTTGCGGGTAAGTCGCAAGTCTTTTGGCACGAAAATCAATGCGATAATCAAAAGAATCAGCCCAGCACCCGAGATCCGAAGCGTGACCAAATCAATCGGCGTGAGCTCAGCGATTAGCACCTGCTTGGCAACACTGCCGTTTAATGCAAAGAAACAAGCCGCAGCAATGGCAAGTAGATACCCGGGTGCCCGAGCACCCATGGCAACCTTGGCAACGCCTACTTGATTAAAGGTGAACTGCTCCGGCTTCTACTGAAACTGCATTTAAAGATTTACCCGAGACTAGACGGTGAAACAACACGTAAGCACTTGGCGGTAACGCGGTATCAGGCACGCCAACCCCAAGCTCATATGCGGCGGCACTCGCCATGAATGGCAACAACGGTCGGTGCCCACAAATGACAAGTGGACGGGGTTGAGCCGCCAATGTTCGCGCGATCTCTTGCGAAGGTTCCGGCCCATATTCGACGAACTCTTCGCTTAACCCCGGCATCACCGAAATCGGGCGAAAATGCCGCAAAGAAAATGGCGTGACCGATTGAATACATCGCGTCGCAGGTGATGAATAGATGTCCTCGATACCAAATGCGTGCAAGATCTTCTCTAACCAGTTTGCTTGTCTTAAACCTTGATTTGTCAACGGTCGCGCGCTGTCGGGTGGTGGGACGGGTTTGAATTTCGCCCGAAATGCCTGACGCCGTTCAGCCTGTGCATGCCGCAGCAACATCATCGGCTCGGTCGCCTTCTCGTATTGCGTCACCTCATTTAGTAAGTCGCGATCGCGTTGGTAAGTGAGCATCTGTGCGGCTTCTGAGAGTTTCACCCATTTAACTTCGTCTACTTCGCGCGAGGGTTGCCACCCGATTTCTTGACGCACCCACCCGACCCAATAGTCCACCGTCTTTGGTGAACCGAGCGCTTCGTACGAAACTGACTGCAACCTTCGGCCGAGTTTGATATCAAGCCCTGCTTCTTCGGCGATTTCTCTAACTGCGGCTACCGGTGCTGGCTCACCACGTTCAAGCTTCCCTTTCGGAAACGACCAGTCTTTTCGTTCACCACGGTGGATCAAACACACGTACGGTGTTCGATTTTGAGTTTTTAGGACGACGGCACCCGCAGCCCGAACAACTTCGGGCGTCGACTGGGGCTTCACGCTGAGCCGCGCAAACCCTTTCGCTTGAGGAGTGTCTCTTGGTATTGCTGCAAAGGCAAACCATTTTCGTCACGATCGCGGTTTTCCCAAGTTCCATCGCTACGCAGGTGCCATGCGGCGGTGTCACTTGCTAGAGCCAGATCCAACACACCCTTCAAGTAATCGATGTGTCCTTGGTCTTTTATCGAAACCAAGGTCTCGACCCGACGGTCAAGATTGCGGTGCATCATGTCAGCCGATCCGAGCCATAGCTCGTCTTCACCGCCGTTTGCGAAGTGATAAATGCGCGAGTGCTCTAGAAAACGCCCAAGAATGCTTCGAACCCGGATGTTTTCGCTTAAACCTGGGGTGCCTGGCCGAAGCGAGCACATTCCGCGAATCACTAAATCAACCTTCACGCCTGCATTTGACGCCTCATACAGAGCATCGATGGTTTGCTCGTCTATTAGTGCGTTGCACTTGAAGCGGATCCCGCTGGGCAACCCTCGCTTGTGATTTTCGATTTCCTGTTCGATCTTTTCAAGAATCGTGCTTCTTAGAGCCCGTGGCGCGACCATCAACCGATTAAATGCGGCCTCGGTGCCGAAGCCTGAGAGTTCATTAAATAGCCGTGCCAAATCATCGCCAATTGCTTCGTCACAGGTGAGTAGCCCTAAGTCTTCGTAAGTGCGAGCCGTGCGTGGGTGATAGTTACCAGTGCCAATGTGGCAGTAGCGCTTGACTTGTTCGCCCTCTTGGCGAATTACCATCGCTAATTTGGCGTGGGTCTTTAACCCAACTAACCCATAAACAACGTGCACGCCCGCTTGTTCGAGTTTTCTCGCCCACGTGATGTTGGTTTGTTCGTCGAACCTTGCCTTGATCTCGACGATGACAAGTACCTGTTTGCCGTTTTCGGCAGCTTCGATCAGTGATTCGAGCACGGGCGAGTCACCCGATGTTCGATACAGGGTCTGCTTGATCGCAAGCACCTGCGGGTCGTTTGCAGCCTGTTCGATGAAGCGCTGAACGCTGGTTGAGAACGCGTCATACGGGTGATGAACCAGCACGTCATGCTTTCTGATGGCGTCCAATACGTCTGAAGGGGACGAGGTCTCAACGTCAGATATTTCTGGGCTGGTGCGTGGCTGAAACGACGGGAGTTTCAAGTCTTCACGCGGTAGCTCATAAACCTGCATCAAACCCGTCATGTCCAGCATCGAAGAAACTCGAATCACCTCGTTATCGGTGATGCCAAGCTCTTCAATCAATGTGTCGAGCACTTCTTCGTCAATGCCGTCTTCTACTTCTAACCGAACTGGCGGCCCAAAGCGGCGGCGAGTCAACTCTTTTTCGAGTGCGTCCAAAAGACTTTCGGCCTCGTCTTCTTCAACTTCCACGTCTTCATTTCGAGTAACGCGAAACGTGTGGTGGCTGGTGATTGCCATCCCGGGGAAGAGTTGATCAAGGTGGGCTGAGATGACTTCTTCAAGCGGCACGAACCTCGTGCCATCCGCAGGGAGCAGTCTCGGCAACGACGGGGGCACCTTCACGCGTGCGAAGAAACTCTCTTCGCCGTTGGGTTTTTGCCCGGTGACTGCAAGGTTTAGAGACAAACCCGATATGTAAGGGAACGGGTGTGACGGGTCGACAGCCAAAGGCGTTAGGACGGGGAATAACTTCTTATTGAAAACTTTTTGCAGGTTCGCCTTCTCTTCCACGCTCAGGTCAGACCAATGCACGATGTCGATGCCCTCGTCGCGTAATTGAGGCAGAACTTGCTTGCTAAAGATTGCTGATTGACGCTCCATCAAGACTCGCGATTCGCGTAGTGCGAGATCCATAGCGGTGCGCGGTAAGAGCCCGCTAGTGGCTCGAATTGCTATTCCGGCTGCGATTCTTCGCTGTAGGCCAGCAACTCGAACCATGAAGAATTCATCCAGATTGCTCGAAAAGATCGCAAGAAACTTGACCCGTTCGAGCAGCGGCATTGACTCGTCTTCGGCTAGTTGTAAGACCCGTTCATTGAAGGCCAGCCAAGAAAGCTCTCGGTCTAGATAGCGCTCGTCGGTGCTCACCAGGCGATGTTGCCAGACGAAGGTTAAGCGCCTTTTCTAAAGAGAATGTCCTTACTTAGTTGTGAGAACCCAAGCTTTTCGTAAAGAGCAACAGCCGGGGAATTGTTTAAATCTACGTAAAGAATGGCTGAATCCAAACCTTTGTCAACGAGGTGGCGTAACCCAATGACTGCAATCGCCTGACCAAGCCCGTGCCCTTGAAACTTCGGCGTGACACCTAATACGTAGATCTCACCGAATGCGTCGTGAGAATGAGAGGGCGCCGGTATGCGCCCGGCTTCAATTCGGCGCGGTTGGCCGTGAATCTTCGTCCAATGAAAAGCTGCAAGTTGATTTGGGTCGCTATTGGCAAAGATCAGAAAGAAACCCTTGGGGTCGAACCAATCTTCTTTCATTCGCACGGTCAGGTCACGGCGAGTCCAGCGCTTTTGATCTGGTAGTGATTTGAATACTTCACGATTTGCGGCCAAGAACAACTCTTCGTCTTTACCTGGTTCGAACGTGCGGCACGTGAAACCTTGCGGTAGTTCGATTGCGGGAAGTGACGTAAAAAGCGAGCGGCCCATCTTTACGAGTTCGCGCTCGACGCCAAAACCTTGCTCGTTGGCTAGATCGATTAAATGTTTGCTGTCACCTCGTGCCCAAAGTCGAAGACTTGACTCTGCGGCGTCTCGACTCATGCCAGCTAAGAGGTGCCCCAAAACTTCAGGCCCTGAATCATGTGAAATCACTAATTCAGCACTAGGCCCTTTCACTTGATCAGAGCAGTCCAAGTGCGCGTAACCAAGTAGTGCACCGTTTGTCTTTCGAACCAAAAGATGGCGGGCAGCTTCGTCGCCACCTTCTCGTAAATGCAGTTCGACGTGTTCAGAAATCGGACGGGTGCCATCGGGTGCAGTAACTGAGTCGATTAATTGAACTATTTGGGCTAAGTCGTTCTGACTAACACTTTCGGTTGAGGTGACGATCAGTGAGTCGCTGATTTTCAGACCCTCTCTGTCACCTGGTCTTTGGCATGGTCGCTGACGGTGTTCTCTTCCGGGCTTTCGGCTGAGGGCGCTCGTTCATTGAAGTTGTAGCCGACATTGCGAACCGTGCTGATCAGGGCCTCATATTCAGGGCCTAACTTTGCGCGCAGTCTTCTAACGTGCACATCAACAGTTCGCGATCCGCCGTAATAGTCATAACCCCAAACTTCTTGCAGAAGCTGTGCCCTAGTGAAGACTCGCCCAGGGTGTTGTGCGAGGAATTTCAGTAATTCAAATTCTTTAAAAGTTAGGTCAAGAGCGGTATCTCGTAGTCGCGCCGTGTAGGCGGCCTCGTCGATGAATAGATCGCCGCGCTCGATTTCGTCGCTCTTCTCACCCGATGCTTTCAGCGCTTGTTTGCCGAGGGCCAGTTTTATGCGTGCGTCGATTTCAGCCGGGCCGGCAGAATCAAGAATCAGATCACTGATTCCCCACTCAGCGTTAACGGCAACAGCGCCGCCCTCAGTGGTAACTAGCAGGACGGGGGCGGTCGTGCCAGTTGCGTTTAAGACTCGGCAAAGACTTCTAGAGCCCGATAAATCAGTTCGTGCATCGACCAAGATGATCTCTGCACTTGGAGCGTTCAGCAATGCGGCAGGCACAGCCGGAATTTGTTGGACTTTGTGTGAGAGAAGCCCGAGTGCGGGCAAGACCGAACCCACGGGTGTGCTCTCGCCGGTAAGTATGAGTATCGAGGCCAAGACGGCAGGATACTCGGTTGTGTTACAGACGCGTTTTTTGGTGACTTCTGACGATGTGCAGATCTCTGCGGTGCACTTGCCTTCGTCGAGTAAGACTGCATTCGTAGTCGCACACGGATTCACAGGGTCGTGGCGTTATCAGAGAGTTCGAAAGGTTTTGCGCACGCTTAATGAGAATGCTGGCGTCATTGCCTTCGATTTTCGCGGTCACGGTGAATCAGGTGGCAAAACCACCGTCGGGTTATTAGAGGTGAACGATTTACACAGCGCAGTTTCGTGGGCGAGAGAACTTGGCTACCACAAGGTTGTAACTCTCGGATTTTCTATGGGTGGTGCCGTTGCCATCAGATACGGCGTAGGCCAAGGGTTAGTTGATTCCGTCATTTCTGTGAGTGCGCCGGCTTTTTGGTTCTATCGGGGCACTACTGCAACGCGACGCGTGGCGCGCATGGTTGGCACCTCTTGGGGTCGCGGGCTTACTTCATTGATATTGAGAACGCGCATCGAAGTAAAGCCTTGGTATGGCGAAATACCAGACCCCCCCGCTACCGCTGCGCGTGAGATTCCACCTGCGCCGTTTTTGATAGTGCACGGTGAGCAAGACCATTACTTTCCGCCTGAGCACGGCTTAGAGATTCACCACGGCGCAATGCAGGGCTGGCGTGCTCGCGGTGAAGTTGGTGTTAAGCCTGAGCTTTGGCAGGTTGACGGGTTCGCGCACGCCGAACTTTCGACTCCAGATGAACTGACCGAACGAATCGCGCGTTGGGCGCTAGAGCCGGCCTAATAGACCAGCGCTGTGACGTCGTCTTGAAGTTCACGCACGAAGGCGGTGGCACCGGCGATTTTTATGCCAGGTTTCAGATCTTCTTTGCTAATTTCACGGCGCATCAAACATGGTGAGCAGGCAAATACTTCTGCCTTAGCAAGCAATTCTTCGATTACTTCGTCTGACTTGGGCGCGTGTTCTATGGCAACTTGATAGCCGCCCGAGTTAAGTGCAAACATAACAGCTTCACCAGAGAGCCAGAATGAAACATCGATATCACTAGCAAGCGCTGCCGCTGCAACAGAAAACGCGGTCGCTGCTTTTTCTGGTGCAGATTCACCGCAAGTCAACTTGATGACTATCTTCTTGGCCACACGCAAACGTTACGTCGGGGCTGACTGACACCTAGAATCGCATTGTGAGCGTGATGGATTGGGTAGCAAGCTTCATGCTTTGGGGCTCTACCATCTTTGCTGGCGTCATGACATTTCGTCTGACTCGTCGTGCCATGAAGGCAAAAAAATGAGTGATCAAAAAGTTCAGATACCTGAAGCCCTCGTCCCCCTCTCATGGATCTTGGGCGATTGGGAAGGCACCGGCAGGGGCCATTACCCCAACATCGAAGATTTTTCTTTCGTTCAACAAGCTGAGTTTCGAAATGACGGTCGCCCGTTTATCTCTTACTTCAGTCGAACTTGGTTGCTTAACGAAGACGGCAGCGTTGGTAAACCCTTGGCGAATGAGTCTGGGTTTTGGCGTTTGCCTAAACCTGACGTTGTTGAGTTGGTTTTGGTGCACGCCTCTGGCATAGCTGAAACATGGGCCGGGGTAAATGAAGTTCTACAGATAGACAACGCACGAATTACTTCGGCTAGAGCGCGAGTTGGAACCACTCACGTCATGAGAACAGCAACCGCGAGTGATGTGCGAGGTGGTGAGCGCCTCTATGGCTTGATGGACGGGCATTTACTTTGGACTTACGACATGGCCGCGGAAGAACATGACATGCAGAACCATCTTTGGGCCAGGCTCGCCCCACTAACACTCGAAGCATCGCGAAGCCAGGCCTCGCCAACCGAACCGATCTATTCGTACTTGCCACCCCAAGACATTCGTGAAATGGGCAAGAGCACCTGAACTTCGTGCAAGTCGCGCCCTCACTTTCACTACCGGGCGCGGTCGAAACTCCTACTGACTCACCTGACGCTGGCGTTGCTTGGCACTTTGGTGACCCACCGGGTGAGCAAAAGCGTCTGTTAAGCGGCAACGGCTTCGTGGACATCTCAAATCGCGGCGTTGTCACTGTGCGTGGGCCTGCTCGATTGGAATGGCTGAACAACATCACTGCCCAAAAAGTCGATCAACTCGCCCCCAATTCGAGTGCGTTGAATCTGATTCTTTCGCCACACGGCCACGTTGAGTTCGAGCTTCATCAAGTTGACGACGGTGAGACCACATGGCTAATCGTTGAAGGTTCACAAGCACAAGCACTAGTTAGTTATCTAGAGTCGATGAAGTTCATGACAGAAGTTGAGATAAGCGAAGTTTCTGATGAATTCGCGGTCATTTGGGAACCAAAGGGCGACGTTGATGAGTCGGGTTTGCCGACCTGGTTGGTTCCTAGTTTTTTTGCGACGGGGCAAATGTCTGGCACGGGTGAATCAAAGGGTGGCGACCCTTCGCGTTATGTGCCCAAGCGTCCGGCTTTTCTTATCGGGCGAGAGGTGATAGTCCCGCGTGAGCAGATTCAGCAGCGAATGAAAGACGGGGGTGCACCAGCTGGTGTTTGGGCCCTAGAAGCTTTGCGCGTAAACGCGGGTGTACCTCGAATCGGTTTTGAAACCGACCATCGCACTTTGCCGCATGAAGTTGGTTGGTTAGGGGCTGGGGTGCATCTTGAAAAAGGTTGCTATCGAGGGCAAGAGGCCGTCGCTCGCGTCCATAACTTAGGTAAGCCGCCGCGTGCGCTTGTGTTGTTGCATCTCGACGGAATGGACGAGGAGCTCCCTGCGCACTTAGCACCCGTAACGATCGACGGTGAAGAAGTCGGCTGGGTGGCCACGGCCGTTCGACATTTTGAACAAGGGCCCATTGCGACTGCGGTGCTAAAGAGCAAGTACGCGTCAGCACCGCAAGCAAAAGTCGGCGAGACGAATGCACATGTTCAGCCAGTAGTCGTGGTTCGTTGATGTCTAATTTACCAGTCTTAGTCGAGATGGTTCGAGACGATCGTGTCGAGAGCGCTCACCGCGGCAGCTTGGTCGTGCTTGATTGGTCGGGGGCCGTTCAGATATCACTAGGTGACACAACGACACCGATATTTCCCAGATCTGCACTAAAGCCCGCGCAGGCCGCGGCACTACTAGAAGTAGGCGCGCCGTTAAGTGGTGAGGCTTTGGCTGTTGCGGCTGGATCACACAGTGGCGGCCCAGAACACGTTGCCTTAGTTGAAAGCGTCTTACTTAAGGCAGGTCTCGATCGAGATGCTTTGCAGTGCCCGCCTGATGCACCGTTTGGTTCAAACGAGCGGCAATCGTGGGCTGAAAGTGGCGCGATTCGCGAAAGAATAATCATGAATTGCTCTGGAAAACACGCCGGCATGTTGCTTGCCTGCGTCACTAACGGTTGGCCAACCGAAACCTATCTTCAGCCAGAACATCCACTACAAATCGCGATAAAGAAGGCGATTGAGTGCCTCTGCGGTGAAGAAATCACGTTTACAACAGTGGACGGGTGCGGCGCACCTTTACATATGGTTTCGCTCTTGGGGCTGGCCAAAATGGCATTGGCGTTGGCGCAAGGCCCACGAGATTCGGTGTTAGCAACAGTGGCCGCGGCAATGAGGGAACACCCGCAATTTGTCGCTGGTAAAGGTCGCGACACCGCTCTCTTCATAGAGAACATAGATAGTTTCTTTACGAAAGAGGGTGCTGAGGCCGTGCAGGTTGGCGCTTTAGTTGCCAAAGGTTCATTCGCTTTCAAAATTGAGGACGGGGCGATGAGAGCCAGAGCACCATTAGTGGGCGAAATCTTGAAGTTGTGGGGTGTTAGTGCCAGCGACTTGGCCCCTTTGGCCGAGGTGGTCGAACCAGTGGTGTTAGGTGGTGGTGTGCCTCGAGGCAAATACCGCGCCGTGAAAATCGTTAACTAGACGATGGAAGTGATTCGTCTGCTATTGCTGGTTTTCGATTACGCACAAATTGGCGTGATTTTCTTTGCTCTGATTGATGCATCTTTTCGACCTGACGCAGCATTTCGTGCAACAGGGCGACCTCGAAAACTTTTTTGGGTCGGTGCTCTAGTTGTGGCTCTTGCTTTGAAGTTTTGGCAAAACGGTCAACCGCTGAGCATCTTTAGTTTGGCAGCATTCATTTTTGCTTTGATTTACCTTTTGGATGTTCGTCCTAAGGTTCGTGACGCTGAGGTTTAGCGACCCTGTTTTGCCACCTTCGCTATAGCTGCTTCGGCAGCTGCTGGGTCTAGGTAAGTACCGCTTCTCTTCACGGGGCACATATCTTTGTCAAGTTCGTACCAGAGGGGTATACCCGTTGGAATGTTTAGCCCAACTATTTCTGCGTCGCTGACATCATCTAAGTGTTTTACTAACGCGCGAAGTGAATTGCCGTGGGCAACCACCAGCACGGTTCCGAAGACCTTAAGGTCTTTCACGATTGAGTCTTGCCAATAAGGCAAGAGTCTCACCATCACATCTTTCAAGCATTCAGTCAGCGGAACCGCATCAGGTGGTAGCAGTGCGTAGCGTTCGTCGTGATTTTGAGCGAACTCGCTGTTTGGGTCTATCGGCGGTGGCGGAACGTCGTAAGACCGACGCCAGATCATGAATTGCTCTTCGCCGAATTCTTCTAACGTCATCTTCTTGCTCTTGCCCTGCAAGGCGCCGTAGTGACGTTCATTAAGTCGCCAACTTCTTCTAGTGGGCAGCCACTGGGTATCAGATTCCGCCAAGGCCAGATTGGCGGTATCGATGGCGCGCCTTAGCACCGAGGTGTGAAGAACCTTTGGTTCCAAATTGGCTTGTGCTACCAGCTGACCAGCCCGACTTGCCTCTTGTTCGCCGGTCTCAGAAAGTTCGACATCGACCCAACCAGTGAAGAGATTTTCTGCATTCCAAACGCTCTCGCCGTGGCGCACCAGAAGCAGGTTCATCGCACGCTCAGGCATCGGCGCCAATTAAATCGGTGAAGGCACGCAGATTGGCTAGTGGTTCGCCCCTAGACACGCGCCATGCCCATTCGCGCTTGATCGATTCGGCAAAGCCCATAGCCACCAAGACATTGAAATTGTCGTCACAGGCGACGTGAATCGAGCCGAATATTTGATCTAGAGACTCATTGCTGACAGCCGCCAGCGGCAAGCGACCCGTTACGTAGATATCGCCTAGGTGGTCGAGCGCGTAACTCACACCAAAAAGCTTGCGATTGTGTTCTAACAGCCATCTGTGAACTTCGTTTGTGTTTTCTTCGGGGGCACGCATCACGAACGCATTTATCGAAAGCGAATGCTGACCGAGTAACAAAGATACATTCGTTTTGAGTTTTTGTTCGCCTGGCATCTCGGCTACGAATAGATGGTCGTCAATCGCCTCAAAGGCGAACTCACTTGACTGCAGAAATTTCTCAACGCTCGCGTTCGCCTCGGCTCTGATCGGGCCATCGTCGAACTTGTTCACTTAAGGGCTTTTTGGTAGCTCTCGATCAAGCCTGTAACGGTGTTACTCCATGAGAACTGTTCTGCGTGACGTCTGGCTTTGTTGCCCATGTCTGTTCTCATTGCATCATCGCTTAGCAGTCTTGCGATTTCGCGGCCCCAGACTGAGGGGTTGTGCGAGTCGATTAGCAGCCCGCTTACCCCATTTGCCACCGCGGTGTTAAGGCCACCGACGTTTCGCGCCACGACCGGCGTGCCACACGCCTGGGCTTCTAGTGCGACTAGACCAAAAGACTCTGAATACGAGGGCACGGTGACGATGTCACAGGCTCGGTAGACGTCGCGAAGTCGTTCGCGAGTTGACGGCGGCAAATAAACGAAGTTGTCCGAAATGTCGAGCCCATTTGCTAGGTCGTGAAGCACTTGCTGGGTAACGCCATGGGTACCTGACTCGTCACCACACACCAGCACCTTGAGTCTGCTTCGCCACTCTGGGTGAAGCTTCAATATTTCGGCTGCAGCCTTGAGAGTCGTTTCAGGTGATTTAAGCATCTGCAACCTGCCGATGAAGCCCACGACTAGTGAATCAGGAGCCAAACCAAGTTTCTCGCGAGCAGTGCGTTTGCATCCAGGTGAAAAGACATCTAAATCGACACCAGGGTGGACGACATCGATTGTCGCGGGGTCAGCACCGTAGTAATCGGTTAATTGATTCGCTTCATCATTGGTATTGGCAATGAGTCTTTTTGCAGCTGTCACCACTTGCTCTTCACCAAAAAGCCGAAGGTTTGGTTCAGGTGAGTCACCTTCAGCCAAAGAAGCGTTCTTAACGGCTGCCATCGTGTGCATTGTGTGAACCAAGGGCACACCCCAGCGTTCAGCAACCACCCAACCGACGTGCCCTGATAGCCAATAATGCGAGTGGATCAAGTCGTACCAGCCGACAGGCTTCGCAGCCTCTGCTCGCATCAACCCAGCTGTAACTGCGCAGAGTTGCCCAGGTAGGTCTTCTTTCTTGATTTTTTCGAACGGCCCAGCTTCTAAGTGGTGAATCTTCACCCCGTCCGCTATTTCGAGCTGACTTGACTGAGATGAGGTGGTTCGCCGAGTAAATAGATCGACTTCGATACCGCGACTTGCTAGGCGTTTCGCCGTCTCCATTACATAGACGTTTAAACCCCCAGCGTCACCTTTGCCTGGTTGGTCTAGAGGCGAAGTATGAACTGATACGACTGCGATTCGCTTAGGAAGCCTCGCTGCGGTGGTTAGTTCGCTCAACCCTCTGACTCGGTGTTTGCGTAGGGCTCGCCGGTAATCATGTGCACCATTCTTCTCATGATGCTAACTGCGTGATCGGCGTACCTCTCGAAATACCGAGAAAGTAATGTGACATCAATGGCTGACTCCATCCCGTACTCCCAGCCAGGGGCGAGCACGACTCTAAACATCTCTCGATGAAGTGCGTCCATTTGATCGTCGGTTTCATGGATCTCAGTCCAAAGGCTGCTGTCGTGGCGCTTCAAAGCGCTAAGCGTTAGTGCCATGACAGAGTCTGCGACCGAGCCCATTCGTTCGAAAGTCGGTACGAGCTCGGCCGGTATGGCTGAGTCGGGGTAACGACGTCGTGCTGCTTTAGCGATGTGAGCGGCTAGATCGCCCATGCGTTCTAAAGAAGAAGCGATTCGAAGTTGTGAAAGAAGTTGACGAATTGCTGCTACATCGCCTGAATTCGTGGCAGCTAATTCAACGCCAAGGCGATCGAGTTTGTTGGCGATTTCGTCAACGATCACATCGGTCTCGATGACTGATTCGGCTTTGGTTAGGTTAGGCACGATCAAACACGAAGTTGCTTCGTGCATGGCATGACGAACTTGGTTTGCCATGTTGATCAGTTCGACTTCGGCAGCCCCTAATTCGGGGCCTGCTGCGACTTCGGTCACCTTGCCTCCTCTGCGCAGAATAAGCCTTATTCACCATTTTCGACACTCTTTGAACTTCTGGTTACGCGCAGGTAGACAACAGATTCATATCCAAAGGTCATTTCGTAAACCCGCTCGGTTGAGGGCTTTCTTGCCCATATTCTTCGGACGTGTCGAACTGGATTTCTGACATTCTCTCGGGAACTCATCGTGAAGCGCATACGAGTGACTCATTGCAGGTGGGCTTGACTTCTCTAGAGATTGCGCCACTCATCGACGACCTAGTGCTAGTTATCGATTCGCAAGATCAAGTTCTCTACGCGTCTGAAATGGGTCAGTCCCTAGGTCTTATCTCGGCCACTCAAGTCGCTCGCCCCGAAATTACGGCCTTGATTGATCGCGCGCGTGAAGGTCACACGGTAAAGAACGATTTGGTCGAATTGCGACGCCCGTTACCAGCCCGCGGCATCGTTGCGTTGGGTATTTCAATCGCAGTGCTTCCTGACGGCAGTTGCTTCTTTGTCGGGCGTGATTTGACTGCGGCTCAGCGTCTTGAGCAAGTGCGACGCGACTTTGTGGCAAACATCAGTCACGAGCTAAAAACCCCTGTTGGTGCTTTGTCTGTATTGATGGAGGCCGTGGTTGAAGCTGGTGACGACGTTGCGGCGGTGAGCAAGTTCGTTAATCGAATGCAAACTGAACTAGTTCGTCTGAACAACATGGTACGAGACCTGATCGATTTGTCGAGAGTGCAATCTGATGATCCGCTGGCCTCACCTACGGCAGTGCCGATGGATCGTGTCGTTTCTGAGGCGGTCGAGTCAGTGCAGTTTGCAGCTGAAGGGCGGGGCATCACCATCGGTACCACGGGTGACCAAGGGGCCTTCGTAGCTGGCGATGAGATGCAGTTAGTTGCGGCTTTGCGCAATTTACTAACCAACGCGATCTCTTATTCATCGGACAACACCCAAGTGAGCGTGGGTGTGAGGATTCATGAGAACGAAGTCGACATAACGGTGGCCGATCAAGGCATCGGTATTTCTCGCGTCAATCAAGAGCGCATCTTCGAGAGGTTCTACCGAGTTGATCAGGCTCGTTCGCGCGCCACGGGTGGCACCGGGCTGGGCCTGGCAATCGTTAAAAACGTATGCATGAATCACGGTGGTGAAGTCAGTGTTTGGTCGGTCGTGGGTGAGGGCTCGACTTTTACATTGCGGTTCCCGCTGTTTAAACCTGCACCACCTACCCCTGAGACCGATTTTGAACAAGTTTCGAGCATCAGACCGACTGAGAGCAAGGGGCGGTTTAGTTCGTGACCAAGATTTTGGTAGTAGAAGACGAAGAGTCATTTCGTGAGGCAATGGAATTCATGTTGCGCAAAGAAGGCTATGAAGTATTGCTCGCCGACGACGGAGAAGTCGCAGTTGATTTATTCGAAAGAAAAGGTGCCGATCTGATCTTGCTGGACTTGATGTTGCCCGGGCTCTCAGGGGTGGATGTCTGCCGTCGTATTCGCGCTAGCTCGCAAGTGCCCATCATCATGGTTACTGCCAAAGACAGCGAAGTTGACAAGGTCGTCGGTTTAGAAATTGGTGCAGACGACTACGTGACGAAGCCTTTCTCGAGCCGTGAATTACTTGCGCGCATCAAGGCCGTTTTGCGTAGATCAAGTGAGTTGGGCTTAGAAGATTCGCGTGCATTCGAATCTGGCCCCGTCCGAATAGATGTAGATAGACATTTAGTGAGTGTTAATGGAAACCCAGTTTTATTGCCGTTGAAAGAATTTGAGTTGCTAAAGCTCTTGATTTCGAATGCCGGACGAGTACTTACGCGAACTCAGCTGATCGATCGAGTTTGGGGCAGTGATTACGTGGGCGACACTAAGACGTTAGATGTTCACGTCAAACGAATACGTTCGAAGATCGAACCAGACCCTGCGCACCCGAAGTACTTGGTGACGGTTAGAGGGCTCGGCTACAAATATGAGTCAGTCGGCTAGATCAGCAAGCGCGGCGGTCGGCGGCACGGTAAGTAGCGAAAGAGAAAGTTCACCCGCTTTTTCAAACAAGAAATCAACCTTCACATAAGAACTTTCAGCAGGCGCAAAACCGACTAAATCAATCTGAGGTTGTAAGTCTGGCCCCACCACAACAGCTCTTGCTGGTGGGATTTCTAGGGCGCCTTGGTAGTCGGTGACGATGTCTTGTGGCGTTGGCCCACTAACGGTCACACCTAACAATCGATCTGGTTCGCTGCCAGTGTTTATGAAAGTTGCTAACAGTTTTGCGGTGTTGTCACCAGTGACCACGATCATCGCGTTTTGAACGTCTATGGCACCAACCGATGAGTAGATGCCTGAGTTAGCTGGTTGAGTTTGCATTGTCGAAGCTGTAAAGCCGGCACCGCAGCCAGCGGTAAACATTGGTAGCAATAATGATGCAGCGATTATCACTTTCTTCTGGCGCACGAGTCGAGGTTAAGGGGTATACCCCTGCGTTAAGCAAATCCAAAATGATGTGGTAAACTTCACGAAAACCGCAGAAAACAACATCAATCCATGCGTTTGGTGTCTTTTAAGAGAGAGCGTGTTTCATGGGTTTCAAAGTCGGTCAAGTAGTCGTTTACCCGCACCACGGCGCAGCGACAATCAAGTCAATCAAGATGGTCAAGGTTGGTGGTAAACGTCGTGAGTACTTGACTCTGCACATCGAGCAGGGCGATCTGACGGTTCAGGTGCCTGCTGAGAATCTCGATTTGGTTGGTGTGCGAAACGTCGTGAATAAAGCAGGTGTTGAGAAGGTCTTTAATGTTTTGCGCGAACCGTATAAAGAAGAGCCTACGAATTGGTCGCGTCGCTACAAGGCGAATGTCGAAAAACTAGCCTCAGGCGATGTAATCAAAGTCGCCGAGGTTGTTCGTGACCTTTCGCGCCGAGATGAGAATAAGGGCCTTTCTGCAGGTGAAAAGAGAATGCTTGCTAAAGCTCGACAGATTTTGGTCAGCGAATTGGCTCTGGCTGAGCGAACTGATGAAAGCAAAGCCGAACAGAAGATAGACGCAGTCTTCGCCTCCTGAGTCGACTACGCCAAGAACTTCGGTAATTCTCGCCGCCGCTGGTCGCGGCGAGCGACTTGGCGCAGGGGCACCGAAGGCACTTGTTGAGATAAGTGGCAAGAACCTGTTAGAACTTGCAATCGAGAGCATTAGTGGGTCAGACGTTGCCGACGAAATAATCGCGGTCATACCTCAGCAAGCGATTAGCGAATATGAAAATAGGTTTGGCGAGCTTGTGCGCGTGATAGCCGGTGGTGACACTCGACGCGAGTCCGTGAACTTAGGTCTTGAGGCGGTTGATGGGGCTGATTTCATTTTGGTTCACGACGCAGCACGGGCACTAACCCCGCTTGAAGTTTTTCGTCGCGTCAAGAACGCTTTGACACAAGGGGCTAAAGCGGTCGTGCCAGTGGTAGCGGTGTCTGACACTTTGAAACGAGTCGGTGCCAATGGTTGCGTCGAAGAAACTCTTGACAGAAGCGGGGTCTACTCAGCTCAGACGCCACAGGGCTTTCAAGCCGCCGTTTTGCGTGAAGCGCACTCGAGGGTGCCTAACGAAATCACCATCACCGATGATGCAAGCATGGTTGAGTGGTGCGGTATAGACGTCTTGACAGTCGCAGGCGACAGCGAGGCACTAAAGATCACCGAGCCACGTGATGTTGAGTTCGCCACCGCAATACTTGAGAAACGAAAGTAAAGAATTAAGGACATGACGAACTGGGTGCCTCGAGTGGGAATTGCGGCCGACGCCCATGCCCTATCAAGTGATTGTGAGCTGTATCTAGCTGGGCTGCATTGGCCCGGCGAACGCGGGCTCGTTGGTCACTCAGACGGTGACGTTGCGGCCCATGCGTGCTGCGACGCATTGTTTTCGGCGTCGGGGTTGGGTGATTTGGGTAGGCACTTTGGTACAGACCGCGAAGAGTGGCGCGATGCATCTGGTGTGAAACTGCTTAGCGCAACCGCACAAATCGTGCGCGATGGTGGTTTTCGAATCGGCAATGTTGCCGTCCAAATAATTGGTGAGCGCCCCCGAGTTGGCACCCGTGCTGACGAAGCTTCAAAAGTTCTAAGCGAAGCTTGTGGGGCAAGTGTCTTGGTGACAGCAACCTCGACCGATCGACTGGGTTTCATGGGGCGCTCTGAAGGAATCGCAGCGGTGGCGACTGCTTTGGTTTTCGCACCCGACACGGGGCAGTGACTGACGAACTAAGGCTCTATGACTCGCTCTTAAGGAGCGAACGAGTTTTCGAACCGCTAAACCCGACGCAAGTAGGCATCTACGTTTGTGGGCCGACGGTGCAAGCTTCGCCACACATCGGCCATTTGCGTTCGATGGTTGCCTTTGATGTGTTACGCAGGTGGCTTTTGCATCGCGGGTACAGCGTTACATTCATAAGAAACGTCACTGACATTGATGACAAAATCATTCACAATGCCGGTCATGAAGGCTGCTCGTGGTGGGCATTGGCGCAGAAATATGAGTACGAATTCGCACAAGCTGACGAGGTAATCGGGAATATCGCACCGACATACCAACCTCACGCGGCTGGCAGTGTGCCTGAAATATTGGCTTTCATCGGTCTTTTGATCGAAAAAGGTTTCGCTTACGCGAGTGCTGGCTCAGTTTGGTTTTCAATTGACAAGTTTCAGACTTATGGCGAGCTTTCTGGCCAAAAGCCTGCAGACATGTTGGCTTCACCCGAACAAGAAGCAGGTAAGCGCTCGCCCCAAGACTTTGCTTTGTGGAAGGCAGCAAAGCCCGATGAGCCATCCTGGGAATCACCTTGGGGCCCCGGGCGACCCGGGTGGCACATCGAGTGCTCTGCCATGGCATTTACCTACCTAGGTGCAAGTTTCGATATTCACGGCGGTGGGCGTGATTTGTTGTTTCCTCACCACGAGAACGAGCGCGCGCAGTCGAATGCGGTGGGCCACTCGTTTGCGAACTTCTGGGTTCACAACGCTTGGGTTACTACCGCTGGCGAGAAGATGAGCAAGAGTCTTGGTAATTCACTAAAGGTAAGTGAAATCCTAAAGCGCGTTGAACCAATTGAATTGCGTTATTACCTGTTGTCGGCTCACTATCGCAGCAACTTGGAGTACTCACCCGAGGCGTTACAAGAAGCTGCAGCCGGTTACAGACGACTTATCTCATTTCTTGAGCGTGTAGGCATCAACGAACCAGCCGCTGCTGAACCAAGTAGTGATTTCGTAGCGGCCATGAACTCTGATTTGGCAACGCCCCAGGCAATTGCGAGTTTGCACGAGTTGGTGACGTCAGGTAACTCGGCACTTGATTCCGGTGATCTCGCTCTAGCCAACAAGTTGGCAGCGCAAGTTCAGGCAGGGTTAGGTGCCTTGGGCTGTGACCCATTTGTCTCGAATTGGCAAAGTTCTCAAGCAAAAAAACCGCGAGTTGAAAATGCCTTGGGTTACCTGATTGATTCTTTGCTAAGTGAACGTGCCAAAGCTCGAGAAGCGGGCGACTTTGCGCGTGCTGATCAGATTCGCGACCTCCTTCTGGCTGCGGGGGTTTCATTAGAAGATTCAGCGACCAGCACGCGGTGGTCAGTGCGTCACACACCTTCGTGAGTTCGAAAGAAAATCAAGATCTAATCGTTGGCAGAAATGCCGTAGAGGTTGCGTTGAGCGCAGCTGCTGGGCCGGGGGGCCTGGTAGCAGCGCCTGTGAAGTTGCTTTTGACCAAGTCAAGTGCGTCAGACGGGCGCGTGCAGTCAGCTCGCGATCTTGCACAACGCCAAGGCCTTGTCATTAATGAAGTCGATGATGCCTATTTGGACAAACTGACGGGTGGTGCAACTCATCAGGGTTGCGTTCTAGTGACTCGCCCGTACGCGTATGCCCCCGTCCAAGCTCTTCTTGAGTCGCCTGGTGATGACGAGATCTTGGTTGGTCTAGACGGTGTGACTGACCCGCAAAATTTGGGCGCGATAGCCCGTTCTGCTAATGCATTTGGTGCGCGCGGCCTGGTTATTCCTGAGAGACGTTCGGCACAAGTTGGTGCTACTTCGTGGAAGGCTTCGGCCGGGGCCTTCGCGACTTTGCCAGTGGCTCGAGTGGTGAACATGTCGCGCACCATCGAGCAGGCAAACGATCTAGGTTGGCAAAGCATTGGCTTGGCCCTAGAGGCCGAATGGTCGATTGAAAAAGTTGCTAACCATTGGCGCGGCTCGCCCATCTTCTTGCTGGCTGGCTCTGAGGGTGATGGTCTGTCTCGATTAGTCAGAGAAAAGTGCGTGCAACTAGCGAGGATCCCGCATCGCGACCAAGTGGCGTCTTTGAACGTTTCGGTATCTGTGGCGATAGCCCTTTACGCGATTGCAAATAGACTCGACTAAATACGCCGACGTGGCGCAACTGGTAGCGCACTCGACTTGTAATCGAGCGGTTCGGGGTTCAAGTCCCCGCGTCGGCTCCAATTGAAACCGAGCCAAGCAGACGAGGCAGCGATTCGCGCCCTCTTGGGCCTGACACCGACGGGCGATGCAGAAGACGTGCCGGTGGTCGCTGGGCTATTTGATCGAGAAGGTCGAATGCTGTGTTGGGCCAGCAACAAAAGAGAGACGACTGGTGACCCGACTGCTCATGCAGAGGTTTTGGTTCTACGCGATGCGGGTAGGGCAGGCACGGGGGCTAAAGCTGGCGATTGGCGGCTAGATGACGTCACTTTGGCGGTAACTCTTGAACCTTGCGCGATGTGTGCGGGGGCGATTTTGAATGCGCGCGTGCCACGTGTGGTCTTTGGCGCTTACGAGCCAAAGACCGGCGCTGCGGGTTCGTTGATAGATGTGCTGCGCGAGCCGCGAAACCTTCACCGCCCAGAAGTCGTTGGCGGTGTCTTGGCGCAAGAGTGTGGCCAGGTCTTAAGCACTTGGTTTGCCAGCGTGCGCGAACGCGGGTAAAGCAAGCCGGCCCCACCGGGGCTTGGCGTTAAGAGATCTTTAGAACCTGTTGTTCGACTTTAAGTTGTTGGCCGGCAGTCAAGTTTTGGCAGACATTCTTGAAGTCGCACGCCTTTGTGACCCCAGCCGGCACGGTGTAGTTGCCAGGCCCACTAATTGACCACGCCACTGAGAAGTTCTGAGGTGTAGTCCCTGCGCGAGCGGTAAACGAGCAAACCTTGGAGGTTCCGTTTTCGTTGAGGTCTTGGCACCCAGTAACCGAGGCCCCGTCCACTGATTTCAAGAGGAAGTCAAATGCCTGTGCAGCTTCTGTGTTGCGATATAAGATGACGCCAAGTTGAGTGGTGCCACCGTCTGGAACCCACGAGTACCAATAGACCCGCGCAAGGCCGAGGGCGATTGAGTCCAGGTAGGCCTGTTTGATCAGTTGCGCCTCAACTGCCGGATCGAAATTGACAGCCGGGAAGTTTGGCCCAGGCCCAGCCAGGCCGAAGTTCAATTCGGTTTCCCAGATCGGCTTGTTCGGTGCGCCGGCGTCAGTAAGGCTCTTCTTGAAAAGTTCTATTTGGTTTCGGCGGTCGGCTGGTTTGCCGGTTGAGACCGGGTAGGCGTGAACTGCCCATACGTCAAGGTCTTTGGGCCAACCATCTTTCTTAAGTGCCTCTAGGTACGGCGGGAAGAACGCTCGAAAACCTTGCGGGCGACGAGTGGTCGTGCTTGGTGCCACACAAAGTGCCCCCGGGTCGAGTTTTTTTACCAGAGCGCAGGTTCGTTCGGTGAGTTCGGCCATTCGCTCAGGGGTGCCTCGCCAGAAAGTTGTCTCACTTGCTTCGTTCCAAATTTGATAAGACTCGATCTTGCCTTTGTATCTGGTTACGACTTGGGTTACGTAGTCGTCCCAATCTTTTAGATCTTTGATGTCTGCCGCAGCACCTGGGCCGCGTAAGTCGGCTTTTTGATCTGCCGCTGCCCACGAGGTGGTAGGCCCGAAGACATAGAGGACGGGGGTGTTGCGCGCGTTAGCTGCTGCAACCGCAGCGTCGAGTTTGGTGAAATCAAATTGGTCTTGTAAAGGTTCAACTTCACGCCAGCTGGTGCCTGAATCCCAGAGGCGCACAGACCCGACGGGGATGTTCGGCCATTCACCCAGAGCAATCTCGGGTATGTGAACGCCAAAGAGACGATTTAAGTTCGAGTTTGTGACTTTGATCGCCTTGGCCTTTTTCTTGCCGGTCTTGGCTTTGGCACCTTGGTTTGGGGATTTCTTTGATTTCTTCTTGGCGTCGGCGGCTTGACTAGACACCTTGGCGTTCATCGGGCCCGAGCTTGTGGGCGTGAAGGCGGTTGCCGTGGTGGTAATTGGCAGCAACGCCAGGGTGAGGCAGATTGCAGAAGTAGCGGCTAGGCGCGAACGCATAGCGCCATTACATCATCATTAGGTTCGTTACCTATGAGACCGACTGTCAGGACACCTGAACTTTGGGTGATTTTCCCCGTTTTGGCAGTGCTGGTGTTGGTCAATCTTTCTAACAACCTTTGGGCCCCTGATTTGTATGTACCGGTTTCAATTGCCGCCGCCGCACTACTTATATGGATCGCACGACAAAGCGGTTTGTTTTGGACCGACCTTGGGCTTGGGCCTCATTGGGTTCGTAACGGGTTTCGTTGGGGGTTGCCTTTTGTAGGGGTGGTTGCGATTCTTTATAGCGCGGCGTTCGTTATACCGGCCGGGCAGCAATTTTTCGTTGACGAGCGTTTAGCCGAGACCTCTCTTTGGGAGGTTCTGTGGTTAGCGCTGGTAAGAGTGCCTTTCGGCACCGTTCTGTTAGAAGAGGTTGCATTTCGCGGGGTGCTCTACGGGTTGTTTCGTCGGCGCTTTGGCCCGCTTTTTGCGACCATCGGCTCGTCGGTGCTCTTTGGCCTCTGGCATGTGTTGCCAACGATTCCCTTAGCGAATTCGGTGCCAGCAATCGGTGACGCCCTTGGGCCTGGGGTGGACGCCTCGCTGGTTTCGGTACTTGTGGCAGTGGCATTTACGACTGTGGCTGGTGTGGGTTTTGTGATGTTGCGAAGGTGGTCACACAGCTTGCTTGCACCCTCATTAGTTCACTGTGCAACCAACAGTCTCGGCTATCTCTTTGCTTGGGTTGCTCGCGTCTGAGCTAGCGCCCCACTTTGCGTGAAGCCCAACCCGCGACACCGCGCGGCGCTTAGTCAAAATGTCGGTGGTGACACCTAGCATGTGGCTTTCTATTTGCGACTAGTTCTTAATCAGGGCTTAGGGGGTTTCGTGGAGGCTGCTGAAAACTCGGTGCTGGCGCCATTAGGTCAGCTGACTGATCGCGATTTGGCGATCCTCGAGTTCGAGCGGCAGTGGTGGCGATATGCGGGGGCTAAAGAGCAGGCGATTCGTGAGAAGTTCGACATGAGTGCTACCCGTTACTACCAAGTGCTCAACACCATCATCGACAACCCGCAGTCCCTCACGGTTGACCCGATGCTGGTCAAGCGGTTGCAGCGGCTTCGAGCGGCCCGCCAGCGGGCTAGAGCGGCCAGGCGCCTGGGCCACTAGGCCAATAGGGCACTGGGCCTCGTCCAATCCCCTTCGGCTGGCGCTCGGGTGGCCGCCACGCCCCGCAGGCCCCGCCTAAAACCCTCGGTTTGCACTCTCCCCCCGAGAGTGCTAAAAATGGGCTAGCACTCTCGCCCTGAGAGTGACAACTCTTACCCCAACCGCTAGCTAAAGGACGACTGAAAAAAATGCCGAAAATGATTGCGTTCGACGAGGACGCCCGACGCTCTCTTGAGCGGGGCATGAACACCCTTGCTGACGCCGTGCGCGTGACTTTGGGCCCCAAGGGCCGCAACGTGGTGCTCGAAAAGAAGTGGGGCGCCCCGACCATCACCAACGACGGTGTTTCTATTGCGAAAGAAATTGAGCTTGAAGACCCTTACGAAAAAATCGGCGCCGAGCTGGTCAAAGAAGTAGCTAAGAAGACCGACGACGTTGCTGGCGACGGCACCACCACCGCGACGGTGTTGGCCCAGGCGCTCGTGCGCGAAGGCTTGCGCAACGTGGCCGCCGGTGCGAACCCGATGGCGCTAAAGCGTGGCATCGAGAAGTCAGTCGAGAAGATCTCGTCTGAACTTCTTGACATGGCCCAAGACGTTGAGACCAAGACCCAGATCTCGTCTACCGCCTCTATCTCTGCCGGTGGCGACACCGAGGTCGGCGAAATGATCGCCGAAGCGATGGACAAGGCCGGTAAAGAAGGCGTAATCACCGTCGAAGAGAGCAACACTTTCGGTCTCGAGCTCGAACTCACTGAAGGTATGCGCTTTGACAAGGGCTACATCTCGCCTTACTTCGTCACTGACCCCGACCGTATGGAAACAGTGCTCGAAGACCCGTACATCTTGATCGTCAACTCGAAGATCTCGGCCGTTAAAGACTTGCTGCCGGTGCTCGAGAAGGTCATGCAGTCAGGCAAGCCACTTGCCATCATCGCTGAAGACGTCGAGGGCGAGGCCCTGGCGACCTTGGTGGTCAACAAGATTCGTGGCACATTCCGCTCGGTTGCGGTTAAGGCGCCAGGTTTCGGTGACCGTCGCAAAGCCATGATGCAAGACATCGCCATCTTGACTGGCGGACAGGTCATCAGCGAAGAGGTCGGTCTCAAACTCGAGAATGTTGGCCTCGACTTGCTAGGCCGTGCTCGCAAGGTCGTCGTCACTAAAGACGAGACCACCATCGTCGAAGGTGCAGGGGATGCCGACCAGATCGCCGGTCGTTGCCAGCAGATTCGCACCGAGATCGAGAACTCAGACTCTGACTACGACAAAGAGAAGCTCCAAGAGCGTCTCGCCAAATTGTCAGGTGGGGTGGCCGTCATCAAGGTCGGCGCTGCTACCGAAGTCGAGCTCAAAGAGCGCAAGCACCGTATCGAAGACGCCGTGCGTAACGCGAAGGCCGCAGTCGAAGAGGGCATCGTCGCCGGTGGTGGCGTGGCCTTGATTCAGGCCTCGAAGAAAGCTCTTGACAGCTTGAAGCTTTCAGGCGATGAGGCAACGGGCGTGAACATCGTTCGCGTCGCCGTTGAGGCACCGCTAAAGCAGATCGCAACCAACGCCGGTCTTGAGGGTGGTGTGGTCGTCGAGAAGGTAAGCCACCTAAAGCCTGGCGAAGGCCTTGACGCTGCAACTGGCGAATACGTAGACATGATCAAAGCCGGCATCATTGACCCGGCGAAGGTCACTCGTTCTGCATTGCAAAACGCTGCCTCTATCGCAGGTTTGTTCTTGACCACCGAAGCCGTGGTCGCAGACAAGCCCGAGAAAGAGAAGGCGCCTGCCATGCCAGACGGCGGGGGTATGGACTTCTAAGGCCCAAACCCAAGGCCCGTCTCGCTAAACGCGAGGCAGTGCGGGTAAGCCGCACAAAATCTGAACTTGGGGGCGCACTCTCAAAAAGGGGTGCGCCCCCGATTTTCTGCTCGGTTAGTCTGTGCCTGCGGTGTGCACCGCCACCCGCGGGTTGACTGCGGTGCATTTTTCGATTGCGACAAGAGTGAGGTTTCGACGTGCCTACCGGAAGAATCAAGTGGTACGACGCCGAAAAGGGTTTCGGTTTCATAACCGGTGACGACAACAGCGACGTTTTCGTTCACGTAACCGCGTTGCCAGATGGCGCCTTACCCCGTCCGAACTCGCGTGTCGAGTACGGGGTGGCCGAGGGCCGACGCGGGCTACAGGCTTTGCAAGTTCGAATCCTCGACCCGTTGCCAAGCGTTGCCGAGGGTGCTCGCAAAGACCCAGATGACATGGCTGCGATTCTGGAAGACCTAATAAGAATGTTGGACGGGGTCTCGGGCCAATTGCGTCGTGGCCGCTACCCGGATGAACGTCACGCCCAACGAGTGTCAGCGGTGCTGCGCGCTGTGGCCAACGACCTCGAGGTTTCCGAGAACTAGGTAGAGGGCTAAACCCGTGCCGACCCAGATCGAGTTCGATTCACCGCGCGTGGTCGAGATGGCACGTGACGCAATCTTGGCCGAGGCCGGTGCTGAAGCCTTGGGTGCCCATCTAGGTAAGCGCCAAGTTGGTGACGACAATTTTGAACTAGTTTTTGCGACGCGGCTTGCGGGGTATCGCGGTTGGTGTTGGTCGGTGCTGATGAGCGCGCCTTCGGGTCAGACAACCCCGACCATTAGCGATGTTGCGCTGATTCCTGGTGAGGGGGCAGTTCTTGCACCAGCTTGGCAGCCATGGGCAACGCGAGTTCAGCCCGGTGATCACGGGGTTAGTGAGTTACTTCCCGACTCTGAGCAAGACATGCGTCTAACCCCTGGTTACACAGACGAGAGTTCCGTCGAGGATTGGCAAAACGAATCTAAGTTGCTTTGGTGGCAGCTTGGCCTTGGGCGCCAGCACTTGCTGTCAACCGAAGGTCGAAATCAAATAATGCATCGTTGGTACTCGAGCCCGCGTGGGCCGAACATCGAAGACGAGATAGACCCGGCTTTTTCTTGTCAGACCTGTGCTTTCTATTTACCACTAAGTGGCCAGATGGGCACGGTGTTTGGTGCTTGCGCGAATTATTTTGCTCACGATGAAGGCAAAGTCGTTTCGTTCGACCACGGTTGCAACGCGCACTCAGAATTGCCTCGAACCAATGCCGCAGCGGTTGCGGCCGCGCCTTATTTAGACGAGTTTGGCTTTGACCTACTTGGCTCTGCGGAGGGTCAAGTACAGACCCAGGTAACCGATCAAGACACCGAAGAGGGCTACCCAGAACCACCAGAGTCGGCCAGTTTCGATGAGCCATGGTCGGATGAAGAAAAGCCCGGCGAAAACCACGACCCACGCGAGAGTTCCGACGATCGCAACTTTGGAGTCTGAGCTCAGTTTCGCCATGCTTGGAACGATAGACGAATGAGCGCGAAGACCCGAAGAATCGTCACCTTAGTTGTGCTAATTGGTGTGGTCGGTTCTATGTTGCTAGCGAGTTTGGTTTCGCTAGCCGGCTAACCAGTCACATCGCTTAAAGCTCGCTTGTCAATAGTTAGTAGCTTCTTCTTTTAGGTTGGGTCGAAACCAACAGGCTGTAGGCCTCGATGTTTAGGGCATCGGCTAGCGCCCAAAGGGTGTCTAGTGATGGGTTGTAGTGCCCGTTTTCGATTCGTGAGATCGTCTTTCGGTCTAGGCCCGAAAGGTCGGCAACCTGCTCTTGAGTTAGTGATTTGCCCACTCGATATTGCCGCACCAATTTTGCGAACTCCATGCGGCGTTGAAACGAGTCGGGGTCTGTCCACGCCACAGCCAGCACTTTCTGACACCCAGCGCGTCAAGTCTGTACCAAAGACGCCCCATTGAAGACTTAGGCTTTAGCGCTCATGGTCTCTTTCGTGGTGAATTTCGTGCGCGGCGCCCTGATGGGCATTGCCGAAGTCATCCCGGGCGTTAGTGGCGGCACCATCGCTTTGGTCGTCGGTGTGTATCGAACCTTGGTGGACGCGATCGCAGACGGCTTCTTGGCTCTTCGGCAACTTCTTGGCCTCGCTGGGCACAAGCCATCTATTTCTGCATTCTGGCGCACATTTAAATCATTGCCTTGGAAGTTACTACTGCCCTTAGTCGTCGGTATGGCAGTTGCCTTCTTGTCCGTGGCGCGCATCATCGAGACGGTTCTTCAAGAGCATCCAGTTCAGTTGCGCGCGCTGTTCTTTGGCCTTGTTCTGGCAGGGGTTTATGTACCCGTGCACATGGCTCTTCGAGTCGCGCGCGTTCGCCTGACAGATCTGCTGATCGTTGCGGTGGCTTTTGTTGGTGCATTCATGGTTACTGGGATCCCGCCTGAGTCGGTGTCTGACCCGAATTTGATCTTCGTCTTTGGCGGTGCTGCCGTAGCAATCTGCGCTTGGATCTTGCCTGGTGTCTCGGGGTCTTTCTTTTTGTATTCGATAGGTCTCTACCAACCCATGATCGAGGCGGTAAACGACCGCAATTTGGTCTATCTCGGGGTATTCGCACTTGGTGCCCTGGTTGGTCTGGGCCTATTCGTGAACTTGTTGAAGTGGTTGTTGGCCAAACATGCTCGAGTGACACTTTGGGCGATCGTTGGCTTGATGCTCGGTTCATTGCGTGCACTATGGCCGTGGCAAGACGCCGATCGAGGGTTACTTGCACCCGGTGGTGATGTCGGGTCGGTTCTGCTCTTTTTTGGAATCGGCGTGATTTTTGTTTCTATTCTCTTGGTGATCGAACACCGTTTGAGGATCAGCGAAGAGGACGTAGATTTCGACGCGAGTGGTGCCCCTCGTCAACACACCTAACTAGTTTTTTGCGGGGCGTCGCTTCCACGACCCCTTCTTTTGAACTTGCCTGGTAACTTCGTTAGGTAGATCACCATCGACGATGTCTTCTAGCGTTGTCTTTTCTAAAACGTCACGTATGGCGGCACGAGTTGCTACCCAAACATCAGTGAGGTTCTTGGCGTTGCCTTTGTACTTGACGGTTTCAGGCGCCATGCCCCGCACGGCGGCCAGTGGGCCTTCGAGGGTTCTAAACAAGTCCGCCACTGTGTAGGTATGCGGATCAACAAGAAGCAAGTACCCGCCGTTAGGCCCCCGCTGGCTAGAGATAACTCGCTTGGCGCGCAATTGCGCAAGGATGCTTTCAAGAAACTTAAGTGGTATCTGGTGATTCCTGGCAATTTGCTCGGCCGTGATTCTCTTGCCTGCACTGCTGCTCTTGGTGACGTCAAGCACGGCTACCAGCCCGTACTCAAGGGTGGCCGAGATCTTCACGTACTCAAACTCACGCCATAATGGTACTAAATCTCTAGTATTTTAGTAGGGATATAGGTAGTATTTCGGCATGTTTAAGCCACAGCCGCTTCGTTTGCTGGTGATCGGCGGGGGTGCTGCCGGTGTCGCGGTGGCGTGGAACGTCTTGCGATTCGCCGAGCGACCGATTGAACTTGTCATCGTCGACCCAAGTGAAGCAATCGGCTTAGGGGTGGCCTATGCCACCTCGCGCGATGACTACGTGTTAAACGTGCCAGCTGGGCGAATGGGGCTTGCACTTGATGACCCGAACCATTTCGTTGACTGGGCTGGGTCAGGTGCAGATGACTTCATCTCGCGCCGAAAATATGGCCGCTATTTACAAGATTCACTAGACAAAGAAATTCGGCATTCAAGGTTCGTCGATTTTCGGCATCTCCGCACCGAAGTCACCTCTATTGATTTAAGCCAACTCGAATTAAAGGCCACCACAAGTGACGGCCCTCTAGGTACATTCGACAAAGCGGTCTTGGCGGTTGGGCTCGGCTCGCTATATCAACCTGAATTCACAAAGACGATCGATGGTGCTGCAGGTTATGTGCCAGATGTTTGGGCACCAGGGCTTGATTACGCCTCAGGGGTCATCGCTTGTATCGGCACTGGGCTTACTTTCGTAGATCACGCACTAGCTGCACTGCGCGATGACCCAAGTAGAGAAGTCTTAGGTTTCTCTCGAACCGGCTGGGTACCCGAATCTCACCTGCCGAAAAGAGAACCAGCTTGGGAAGTTCCACCTGCAGCGAGAAAAACTGCCGCGGGGCTTGTGGAGTTCATTGATTCAGCAGGCTCAGCTTGGCGGGCTGCCCAAGACGGTGTTCGCCATGACTTACCTGAGATTTGGCGAGACTTGTCAGAGAGCGAAAAGAATGAGTTTTTGCAGTCTCATTGGCGCTGGTGGAACGTTCGTCGGCACCGTGCTGCGCCAGAAATCTCAATCGAACTTCGCAACCAACTTGAAAGTGGTCGACTCGAAGTAATTGCCGGTGAGATTAGCGATATCAAGACGAAAACCTCTGGGTTTCAAATCGAACTAAGTGATTCGCGCGCTTTTGATGTTGATCAGATACTTAATTGCACTGGTCAAGACTTAGATGTCGTCACCCCATTAGTCAGCCGACTTCTTGATGAAGGCGTGGTGTCGCGTGGCCCACTTGGCTTAGGTCTATCTGCCGATTTTGATAACTATCGCTTGCGTCGCAGTGACGGCACGTTGAACTCAAATCTTTTTGCCATAGGCAAGATTCTTTTGGGTGAGCGGCTAGAAACCACCGCTATGCCTGAGATAAGAATTCAAGCAGCAGAGATCACCCGTCAACTCTTGGTTGAGTAGTTCTCCACTGACCAATCGATACAAGCAGTTAATGCTCTGACGTCGTCTGGCTCTATCGCGGGAAAGGTCGCGACTCGAAGTTGGTTTCGACCGAGTTTTCGGTAAGAGTCAGTGTCAACTATTCCGTTTGCCCGCAAGAAGTCAGCGAGTGCAACTGCATCGATTGATTCATCGAAATCGATGGTGGCGACCACCTGCGAACGCAGAGCGACATCAGTCACAAACGGCGTTGCAAAGTCTTTGCTTTCGGCCCATTGATAAATGACTTGGGATGACTCTTTGGTGCGAGCGTCTGACCACTTAAGGCCACCATTGCTAAGAATCCAGTCGACTTGTGCGGACATCATCAATATCGTCGAAAGCGCGGGGGTGTTATACGTCTGATCTAGCAGCGAGTTTTCGACTGCGATGCTTAAGTCCAAAAATGGCGGCTGGTATCGGTTGGTTTCTTTAACCTCGGCGATGCGAGCAAGAGCTGCTGGTGACATCAGAGCAAACCAAAGCCCCCCGTCCGAGCCAAAAGATTTTTGCGGGGCGAAGTAATAGACATCGAAATCCTTCGCATCTACTAGGGCACCCCCGGCGGCACTTGTTGCATCAACCAACAACAGAGAATCACTGGCCGCACCCACAGGCTTTGTAAACGATGGCATGACACCGGTCGACGTTTCGTTGTGTGCGGTGGCGTAAGTGTCAAAAGTGGCGTTGGGCACGAAGTTCGGTGCCGTGCCTGGCTCACTCTTTTGTATATCCACGTTATTGATGTGAGGCGCTGCTTTGGCCCCAGAAGCAAATTTGCTGCTGAATTCACCAAATGAAAGAAATTGGGCATCGTTCTTAATTAGCCCAAAAATGGCTGCGTCCCAAAAAGCAGTGGTGCCACCGTTGCCGAGTATCACTTCGTACTCGTCAGGTAACGAAAACAGTTGCTTTAAGTTCGTGCGCAACTTCTTTACTTCATCTTTTACCGGCTTCTTGCGGTGAGAGGTTCCTAAATATTTAGGGTTGGAAGCAACTAAGGCATCAAGTTGTTCTTTGCGAACCTTGCTAGGGCCAGAGCCGAATCTGCCGTCTCTTGGCTTAAGTTCTTTCGGTATCTCCACTGACTGTTAAATAGCGACTGGTTCGTAGCCGCTAGGGGCGACTAGCTCGGCGTCCCATCCGGGAACTTCTTCTGGTTTACGAGGTGCCGGCCCGATGTAACGAGCAGATGGTCGAATCAAGCGCCCGGTTTTCTTCTGTTCGAGAATGTGTGCACTCCAACCTGCTAGCCGAGCGCACGTAAACATGGCTGTAAACATATTTGAAGGAACTTCTGCGTAATCGAGAACAATCGCCGCCCAAAACTCGACGTTTGTCTCAATTACTCGATCGGGACGGCGTTCTTTGAGTTCCGCCAACGCTGCTTGTTCGAGTGCTTCGGCAACTTCATATCGAGGTGCGTGTAGTTCACGAGCAACTTTGCGCAACACGCGTGCTCTCGGGTCTTCAGCGCGGTAGACGCGGTGGCCGAAACCCATCAATCGGTCGCCACTGTCGAGAAGCTTCTTTACGTAAGTGCGGGCGTCACCCGTCCGTTCGACTTCTTCGATCATGTGCAGCACTCTGCTTGGCGCGCCACCGTGCAGTGGGCCACTCATGGCACCGATTGCACCTGAGATTGCGCCCGCGACGTCTGCACCAGTCGAGGCGATGACCCTCGCCGTGAAAGTAGATGCGTTCATGCCGTGCTCTGCTGCAGAGACGAAATAAGAATCGACTGCGCGAACGTGCTTTGGGTCGGGCTCACCGCGCCAACGAATCATGAATCTTTCGACCACCGTGCGCGCCTCATCTATTTGAGACTGAGGCACCATCGGCAGGCCTAGGCCACGAGCTGACTGAGCCACGAATGACATCGCCATCACTGAGACGTGCGCTAATTCGTCGCGGACTTTCTCAGGTGAAATGTCAAGAATGGGCTCTAGGCCCCAAGCTGGCGCCAAGGTCGCGATTGAAGCTTGCACGTCAACTCGTACATCACCTGTATGCACCGGAATCGGAAATGGCTCAGCTGGCGGTAGACCCGGATTGAATTCGTTATCAACTAGCAGACCCCAGACGTTCCCGAATGAGACTTTGCCTACTAGATCTTCGATATCTACCCCGCGATAGCGAAGCGCGCTGCCTTCTTTGTCAGGCTCTGCAATTTCAGTCTCGAAGGCGACTACACCTTCGAGGCCGGGAGAGAAATCAATTGCCATACAGCCCCCTACCGTAGTGCGGTGACTAAAGACGCCGATAGGTGGTTTGGTGAACTGCGGGTGTCTTATGAGCAAGGTTCTCTTGATGAAGGTGACCTAGCCGACACCCCGCTCGCACAATTTCAGCTTTGGTTTGACGAGGCGAGCGCTAATTCGGTTGCCGAACCGAACGCGATGGTTCTTTCAACAGTAGATGAGGACGGGGCACCAAGTGCGAGAAACGTGCTACTCAAAGGTGTTGATGAGCGCGGTTTCATTTTCTTCACGAATTTGGCTTCGCAAAAAGCAAAGGCCATCGCTTACGAGCCCAGAGTCTCATTGGTTTTTTCTTGGTTGCCCTTGCACAGGCAAGTCTTGGTTTGTGGCTTAGCTACGACATTGGCCAGGGCAGAAAGCGAAGAATATTTTCAGACGAGGCCTTACGGCTCAAAGATCAGTGCATGGGTAAGTAGACAGTCTGAGCCAATCGCTTCGAGAGACACCTTAGAAGTCAAAGCCCAAGAATTAGTCGCGAGATTTCCTGAAGAGGTGCCGACCCCTGATTTCTGGGGTGGCTACCTCGTCACGCCAAGCTCGGTTGAGTTTTGGCAAGGCAGACCTTCGCGATTACATGACAGGTTGCGCTTTGTTGCCCGAGTGGACACCCCTTCGATTGCTAATGCAGGCCATTGGCAGGTGCAGCGCTTTTCGCCTTAACGGGTGCGGCTTGACTAAAGGCGAGGTTCTATTTCTTCTTACTTGCCTCATATCGACGCAGAGTTTCTTCACGTTCAACCGAATGCTCTACTAATCGTTTTGGGTAGCCGTGTGCATAGCCGTCAGATGACTCCCAAGGTTCGTGTGCCGCTGCGCCTTTGAGATGCGACAGCTCAGGCACCCAACGCCTCACATAGTCACCGTTTGGATCGAATTTAAGGCCTTGCATCACCGGGTTAAAGACTCGAAAGTAAGGCGCTGCGTCAGTGCCACAACCTGCAACCCACTGCCATCCGTGCACGTTGCTTGCTAAGTCACCGTCTCGAAGCTGTTGCATGAACCACTGTGCGCCGTATCGCCAGTGCACGTGAAGATCTTTGACGAGAAATGAGCCCACCACCATGCGCACTCGGTTATGCATCCAGCCAGTTGCAAGCAGTTGTCGCATGCCGGCATCTACGAACGGGTAACCCGTCTTGCCTTCTTGCCAAGCGGCTAGTGCCGATTTCTCGGTCTTGCCAAAGTTCCAGCCCATGTTTTCCCAAGCTGGGTTCATCGACACGTTCACGCTATTCGGTGTCTGAAAGAGCACATCGGCATAGAACTCTCGCCAGGCAAGTTCTTTGCGAAAAACCTCTTGAGATTTCGAATCGTCTAGTTCGGCCAGAAGAGATCGAGGGTGTATTTCCCCCCATCGCAAATGAACCGAAAGCTTGCTGGTCGAATCTAGGTCTGGGCGGTTGCGGTCTTCGCCGTATTCGGCCAAATGCTTCTTCTTGAAATCAGCCCAGCGGCGCCAGGCCGCATCTTCGCCCGCGTCGGCTTGCCAAACTTCCAACTGTTGTTTGTTAGCAAGTGGCGGTAATGACTCTGACTTAACCGGGGCCCACCAATTGGCCTTGCTTGTCAATGGTTCTGCCGGGTTTCGCCAACCGTGTTTAAGCCACGCCTTATAAAAAGGCGTATAGACCAGGTAAGGGGTGCCGTCATCTTTAGTCACTCGCCCGGGGGCTACCGCGTAGGGCGAGCCGGTAGCGACTAACTCGACATTCTTATTCAACGCACGCAGTGCCGCTTCTACTTTTTTGTCGCGGGCGATTCCGTAAGGTGCAAAGTCGGCAGATATGTGAACGCTATTGATCTCATGTTTGTCCACTAACTCACTGATGACTTTGGCGGGTTCACCAATTCGCACAATCAAGTTACCTGCTAGTGATTCATCAAGTGATGCAAGCGAAGCCAACATGTATGCGCGACGGGCGTCACCAGAGGGGCCCCAAAGATTTTCGTCCAATACGAATAGCGGCACGACACGCCCATCACCGGTTTCGGTGGCACTCGAAATAGCCGCATTTAACGCGGGGTTGTCATAGAGGCGTAAATCACGCCGAAACCACATAAGGGTTGCCATCAGCCCACAGGCTAGGCTTCTCTCATTCAGCTTGTCTAAGCAGCAACCACCCATTCCTCAAACGAAACCGAAAGGTTGAAGGTTCGCGTTGATGTCGGTGAGCAAGGTGAGAAGGTCATTTCTTTCGGTGACCGCGGCGGTAGCACTGGTCGCTTGCGCGACCGCCCTCGGTGCAACCGCGGCTTTCGCAACCCCTGACCCAGCCGAACCCGAGTTAGTCACCCCGATCACCGTTGATGACGTAGTTAGGCCGTTGCCGGTGGCCCCGTCCGGCAGGTTTGCTCGCGACAAGACATCCGATCCCCAAAGAGTCGACGCGCGATTCAAAGACACCGCCGATCGAATGCTCAAGGTTGCGAGATCACTTAAGGGGTCGCGTTACCTATTGGGGGGGACGACGCCTGCAGGTTTCGACTGCTCGGGTTACATCGGTTACATCTTGAACGAGATAGGTCTACCGGCTTTGCCAAGGGTGTCTCACGATATGTACAAAGCCGTGCCCCAGATAGAACGTAAAGAAGCAGAACCTGGTGACTTAGTTTTCTTTCACGGTAAATCCGGTTTCGTTTACCACGTCGGTATCTACGCGGGTGGTAACGACATGTGGCACGCCCCGCAATCAGGTAAGGCGGTTTCGTTAGATCCCATATACAGTTCCAACGTGACTTTCGGACGTGTGATTAAACAAGGGTGAAACGCACCCTTGTCGTTTGTGTTGCTCTTCTAACAGCTCTAGGGGCTTGTTCTTCAACTCAAGATGAAGCCACCGAAGCAGTGGCAGAAGAAACTGAAGTCGTCGAGAATCGCGGTGAGCCCGTCCCTCGTGAGCTAGAGGTTTTGGGCCCTGTGCCCGAGAACATGTTCGGCATGCACGTGCCCCTTGTTTCATGTTCTCAAGTTCCGGCAGTCGCGAAGATTCCTGATTGCAAAAAGGGCTCTTGGCCTGACGTGCCTATTCAGTCGCTTCGCCTTTGGGACTCATACACGACTTGGCGTGACATCGAACTGCGCAATGACTCTTTTAATTGGGCAGCTCTCGATCTTGCGGTTGAGACAGCCGAGAAGAACGGCGCTTCGCTTCTGTTGGTTCTTGGCCCCACCCCATCGTGGTCAGCAACCACAATCAAAGACGGTGACTTGAAGGGCCCGGGTTCAGCGGCCCCACCTACTTATTTCGATGACTTTCGTTCTTACGTCAAAGAAGTAGCCGCGCGTTATCGCGGACGCATTGGCGCGTATCAAATCTGGAATGAAGCGAACCTCAAGTCTTTCTGGCGAGGCACCCCTGAGCAGATGGCCGAGATGACCAAGGCTGCATATGACGCTATAAAGGAAGAAGACCCCGATGCTTTGGTAGTTGCTGCGAGCACCACTACTCGTGCAGAGGGTGCGTTTCAGGCTTGGTTCCCAAGGTACTTAAAAGAACTTGAAAACCTCGGTTGGCCGGTCGATGTTTTCGCTGCCCACGCTTACCCGCCTTCGACAATGACGCCAGCTCAACGAGTCATTTACTTGCGTCAAGTCAACGAACTACTTTCGAACGCTTATGCACCACCACTGCCTCTGTGGGACACCGAAGTCAATTACGGCTTAGCTGGCCCAGGCCCAGAACACCCCGATGTTGATTTGCCAGGCAACACCCAAGCCGCCTGGTTAGCACAAACGTATTTCGATTCATTTAGGACGGGGGTAACGCGCACTTATTGGTTCCAGTGGTCACCGATCAGCCCTAACTCGCTTTTAGGCGTCATCACCTGGCCAGGAACTAAAGCGTCTAAGACATTTGAAGTCATAGAAGGTTGGCTAACAAAGGCCGAGTGGAAGGGTTGCACCGAGACAAATGGCCTTATCGAGTGCGCGATTGCAAATGAAACCGGGGATGGCACCATCGTCTGGTCACAAACTGGGGAACAACCTTGGGTCGCTAAAGGATCTGTCAGCCAAATGTGTCAAATTGACGGTCGTTGCACCAAGTCAACTACAAAAGAATGGAAGGTCGGCGAAGCACCGATCTTGGTCTACCAAACTTCAACTTAAGTCAGACAGCGCTGCTTTAGCGGCACTTCGGCCACTCGCACCAAAAACCCCGCCACCTGGGTGGGTTGATGCGCCCGTGAGATACAAACCCTTTATTGGCATTCGATAACGAGAGATCTCAGGTAGTGGGCGCCACCAAAAAGTTGAATCAAGTGTCATCTCGACGTGCATGACGTTGGCGTTGGGCAGCGCTAACTCTTGTTCGATCTTGTCAGGAGTTTGTGCGTAGACCTGCTCGATAGTTTGTGTGAAACCAGGTGCTGCTGCTTCGACTTGGGCGATCACACAATCAGTAACTTGCTCTGTGATTTCTGGCCAGGTTTTCGACTTCAGCTGATACGGGTGCCACTGCGACCAGAGGGTTAGGTTGTGTTTTCCTTTTGGTGCAATCGTCGGGTCAAGCGCGCTAAAACTCATTGCCAACACAGCCGGGTGTGTGGGTGACTGACCAGACAAGAAATCCCCGTACGCACTTTTAAGGTGCTCTCTTGAAGGGGCTAGTAGTTGCATACCGTTGTATGCACCAGGATTTTCTTGAGCCGACGGGTAGGGCGGCAGTGAATTGGTGGCGACACGAATGGCTAGGCCCAAACCGTTACCGACCCGAATCTTGTTTTGCATTTGACGCGATATGGGGTGTTCTTTAATCATCTTCGCTGTGTGCCAAACATGACAGCCGGCTATGACCAGATCAGCTGAATGCGTGCCATCTTTTTCAGTTCTAACCCCAGTGACTTTTTCGCTCGAATACAAGATTTCTTTTACTGCAACGCCGTTATGAAGCACACCACCAAGGCTGGTCAAACAATTAGCTAGAGCTTTAGTAAGTGAGCCAGAGCCCCCTACGGCACGCCATGGTGGTGTGCCGTGCAAAAGTGCGAACCACGCCATCAAGTCAGCGGTGGCGACTTCATGGGTGGGTGGCCCAGATTGCGCACCCAGCCACGCAAGGGCGGTCTTTAAGTTCTCGTTGTCGAAGTTTTCGTCCAACAGCGAATCAGCGGGCAAAAGAAAATCGCGCGAGCGAACCAACCCGTCGTTTCGGCCAAAGTGTCTTAGTCGCTTGAATACGCCTTTGTTCTTCGACTTAAGCAACACCCGTGCCATGGCGGCAGGGGTTGGCTCGACTTGAAAAATCTCGAAGATTCGCTCATTTCTTTTTCGCCAGTCAGACACGAAGACGCGATAGCTATGGGCGTCTTTGGCGCCAGCCACTTTTTCGATTGAGGCACAGGTCTTGTCGAGATCTGAATGAAACGTAATTGCCTCTTGGGTTGGCCCCTGCCAGAAAGGCGCAAAGGCCCAAGGGTCTACCTCGAGATATTGCAAACCGAATTTCGACAATTGAAGCTCTTCTACGATTCCAGTAAATCGCAGCATCACATGCAAACTAGAGCCGCGATCTACTGCGAAACCTGGCCATCTCTCAATGGTCGAGACAGCCCCGCCAATGACTTGATCGCGTTCGAATACCTCTACCTCTAAGCCCGCTTTGGCTAGGTAGCAAGCACTGATTAGTGCGTTATGTCCGCTACCAATGACGACTGCTTTGGTCACGTGCTTGACCCTACGTGTCGATTGATTTTGTGGTTGAGTGGTGCCATGAAAATTATTCGCACCACACCCATTGCGCTGACTTGCATCTTCATGCTTTCACTAGGCGCACCGCCGGCTAGTGCCCTTGATGCCTCTGCGATTCCCGTCAGTTGGGAATCACCATGCCAGCAGGTGCGCTTTGTTGCCGTGCGCGGTTCGGGTGAAACGAATCAAACAGCTAGGGGTTTAGGTGCGATACCAAATGCGATCATTACTGAAGCCGTTGCCAACTTGCCTGGGTCGTTAGGCCCTGACTCGGTTGGCTTAAGCGCAGTTGACTACCCGGCTGTCGTGCAAAGTGCGGCAGATTACAACGCCAGCGTTAACGCGGGCCTAGCTGAGCTCACGAAGCAGTTGCGATCTCGAAACAAGCAGTGCCCGAATGAGCAGGTCTTTCTAGTCGGCCACTCGCAAGGGGCCCATGTGATTCATCGCCTTCTTTTGCAGGACGAATTCGCAAATGCGAAATGGATTCGTCAAGCAACATTGGTGGCTGACCCGGCTCGACCCGTGGATTCCAAGAAGGGCGTTGGTGGCACCTTCAATACTTTGGCCCTAACTGCAGGTCAGACTGCTGAGAAGAACATCCCGAAATCTGCTCGCAAGAAAGTAAAGAACATCTGTTCGACTTACGACATCATCTGTTCTACCCCACTGAATGCGACGCTGGCTTTTGCGCTCGCCGGGATCACGACTGCGTGCGATACACATACGAACGGCTATGCAGGGCGTCCGCGAGCGGGTTGTTGGTCTCGTCCGCCTTTGGCCACACCTGCGGTACGCGACATACTTGCAAGCGCGGGTCTTTCTGAGCAGTCATTCAATCAGGAATTTTCGGTGAACCGTGTTGCGAATGAAGGTAAACGTTTAGCTCAATTGGTGAAGGGGTAAGCACGGCTAGAGTTGTATTAAGCCCCTGCGCGACGTCAACTTGCTTAACCCCCCAGGGCCGGAAGGCAGCAAGGGTCGGCGAGCTCTGACGGGTGTGCAGGGGTCTTTAGTTGAAAGACACTTTCATTGGCACTGGGCCTTTAGGTCTATAAGTTGCACGGGGTTGCGCCTTAGGCACTGGTTGGTTTGCATCCGCTGGCCCTAAACGCATGCGTGATGCCACTTCTAACAAAATGATTCGAGATTCGAGCAAAGCAAATTGATCGCCCAAACACTTGCGAGTGCCACCACCAAACGGAAAGTAAGCCCCTCTAGGTAGACGCTTGGCTAAGTCGCCGTACCAGCGTTCTGGCCGCCACTCATTCGGCTCGGGAAACCACTGCTGGTCTCGTTGAGTTACGTATTGACTAACGATTACGTGAGCACCCGCGGGTACTTGCACACCGTCTACTTCGACGTCTTCGATGGCTCGACGCGGTGCGACCCAAACAGGCGGTGCCATGCGAAGCGATTCAGCAACTATTGCCGATGCGACTGGCAACTTTGGGGCGCCATTTTCATCGTTGCCAAGGACGTCTTCGATGGACGGGGTCTTGTCGCTTTGTGGCCAAATCGCGCTGTCAGCCTCAGCGCGCAACGCACTTTGTATGTCCGAGCGCGTCGCCAACCATGAAAAGGCCCAAGTGAGCATGTTTGCAGTCGTTTCATGACCGCTCAAAATCAAAGTCAGAGCCTCGTCTCGCACTTCTTCGTCGGTGAAAACGACGCCATCGTCGTCGTGAAGGCTTAACAAGAGACCCAACAGATCATCAGAGTCATTGGGGTCATTGCGTCGGGTTTTGATTAACTCTTCGGCAATTAGTGCCAGTTCGTCAGCTGCTTCGCCAAATTTGCGCCAGTAAGGCACCGGCAGGTCATCAAAGAGTTGTAGCCCCGGCAGCATCGTGCGCTCAATTCGGTCTATTGCCACCTCCATTGATTCGGCGATGGGCCGTTCATATCTGCGCGCACTTGTGCCAAATAGCGTCTGAGCAACGATTGCCAACGTCAGTCGCATCATTTCTGGGCCTAAGAGAATCTCTGAACCGTCTCGCCAAGTCGCAATCTGTTCTCGCGTGAGATTAGTCATTAGTGATGAGTAAGAATCAAGTCGATCTTTCTTAAACGGCGGTTGCATCATGCGCCGATGCCTTAAGTGAATCGGCTCTTCATTCGTGAGCAACCCCTCGCCCAAGACTTTGCGCATGCGTGCGAAACCAACACCTTTTACAAATGAGCTTTGTTTTGAAGTGGTTACTTGGTAAACCATCTCGGGCGAAAACAAAGCGATGAAGAGTTGACCGTTCAAGAAGAAAGAGCTGGCATCACCGTATGTCTGGCGAAGATCGATCAAGAATGCAGGTGTGTCCTTTTGAAACCGATAGAGCAGCTGACCAGGTAGCCGGCTCGTTGGCCCGGGTGGTAAGTCAACAAAATGTTTTCGAGATCGAATCGCCGGTGGAATCGGTGCGTAAGAATCAGGTCGCGGGGTACTAAACGGCCGAGCGAGCGTTAGCTGCCTAACCACGATTAGAAAGCCACCGGCTTTGAGTGCACAAGCCTCAAGGTAAACGCAGTGACCATGGGTCACCCATGATGGTTGAGACGATCACCTCAATTCCTTTGTTTTCGGCTGTGAATTGGGCGTTAAGTCGATTCGCCAGGTCATCACACCACGGCGATTCACTCGCCCAGTGAGATAGGTCAATCAAATTCGGGCCGCTAGCCATCAGGTTGTCCAAAGTCACGTGGTGTTTTGCGTCAGCTGTCACGTAACAATCGATTTCTCTTTGTGCGACTTGTGGCAAAAAGTTTGCTGCTGCACCCGTTATCACCCCGACCGTCGAGATCTTCGCGGACAAGTCACCCGAGACCCTTACCCCGTGGTGCGTTTTGGGAACTACGGCCGCGACACGTTCGGCGAAAACTTTCAAAGTAAGTGGTCGTGCAAGGTGACCCTTTCGACCTAAACCGATTTGATCTGTGTCAACCAGCTCGATTACGTCATAAGCGGGCTCTTCGTAAGGGTGCGTGCGTCTTAAAGCTTCAACCACGCCCGAAAGGTGCTGACGCCTAAACACCATTTCGATTCGATCTTCCTGGGTCTGTGTGATCTCACCTACCTGACCTAAATATGGGTCGGCACCTAATTGCGGCCTGAACGTGCCGACCCCTGAGACTTGGTAGGCGCATCGGTCGTAATTGCCGATTTGACCGGCACCGGCTTCAGACATCGCATCAATCAGCTTTTCAGTGGCTTCAGCTGGCGAGAACACGACGATCTTAAGAAGGTTGCCCTCTGTCGCGCGGTCTTTATCGGACAACGCTGCTAGCGGTAACAATGGTTCAAGATCGAGTAACTCGAATTTTCGAGCTAGCACGTCGTTAACGCCATCTTTAGCTACATCAGCATTGGTATGTGCGGCAAAAAGTGCTATGCGGTTGGCATTTAGATTGGCAATCACCCGTCCAATGCTTGTCTCGGTAGTGAACCGATTCACCCCGCTCATAACTAATGGGTGGTGTGTTACTAGAAGATCCACTTTGGCTTTAATGGCTTCATTGACGACGAGTTCGGACGGGTCGAGTGCAATCATGATTCGATTGACCTCTTGGTTTGGGTCACCAACTTGTAGGCCCACGTTGTCCCACACAGCTGCCAGCTCTGGTGGGTAGAAGCGATCAAGAATCTGGGCGACTTCTTTGACCTTCATGAGGTTTGTGACCCTAGTTGCCGAGCAACTGGCGCTGCCCCCGAGTGCGGTGGGTTTGCCAAAACTCTGGTCGCCCTATTGGTCAAGACGAACCAAATCTGACCGGGTGCCAGAGCGACGTCTTGCCCATCTTTGGTTATTCGAATGCCTTCTTGCGCTGACTGCCTAGACCAGCGTGCCCACATGGCTTTGCCGTCTCGTAAAACAAGTGCAGCACCCTCACCAATTGTTTCTTGTTTCGGCGTGACGCCACCCCATTTGTCAGTAAAGCCTGACGAAGATTGCTGCACGATCGGTATCACTACCGAAGAGGCCACAACTGGTTTCTTCGTATAAGTGTCGACGTCAGGTTCGCCGTCGAGTAGAACGACCCAACCATTTTCAATTGAATCCCACTCGAATCCGATTCGGGTTGCTGGGTACTTGACTTCTACGTCGGTAACTGACCAGCCGCCCACCATGGGGGTCTCACCGAATTTCAGACCAATGTCTTTTGCGCTTGAAACCTCACCAATTGCTGCCGCTCGTTCTAAAAGTCCTGCGGGGCGTGCCATGAAGTCATATGGCCCGACTCGGTTCGGGTCTCGCACCCACCCGGCTGGCCCGGTTAGGCCTGAGACATCTATGAAACCCGCAGACTTCAATTCTGGTATCAGGCGGCTTTGTGCACCCGAGTATCCAAAAGCTGGACGACCAAACTGCGCAATTAAGTCAAGGTCGCTGATGCGAGCACTACGAACCGGCCCGACTTCTCGAGGGAAGTTACTCGAATACACAGCGACGAAGCGGTTGTAGCCACCCTCGATCTCTTCTACGTACACGAGGTCGGCTGCTTGTAAGCCGGTGTGAGGCCTGGCATCTGGGGAGTTATCGATTTTTAGAATCAAAACGGGTGAGTTGGGGTCGGCGTCTCTGCCCGCAAACGGGTGAAACTGTGATTCGCCCGTGACCTCGTCTAAGTTTTCTGTGTTTTCGATATTCGTGTCTGTCGCAATGTCTGCAAGATTCGTTGAATCCGTGAGCATTAGCACCGCGTAAGAGGCCATCGCTACTAACACAACCGTGAGCGAGAGAAAGACCCAAAGTCGTCTCATGTGCTCATGCTCTCAACTAAGGCCGTTTGCACCCGCACTGACTGTCGAGGTATAGCCAGGGCCGCTTACGGTCACAACTACTCCGTCACCGGTAGGTGCAATTTGGCAGGTATAGGTGTTTAACCCAGGGGTTATGACAGAAAACACCCGCTTACCTTGCACACTCATTTTTTGCGATTGAGCGGTGGTGCGCCAGTTTGAGGCGATGGTCTTACTTTCTGCTGTTGGCATCAGCGGTGCACAAGTTTCGGCATCTACGGTGACGATGGTTGCCGCGCGAGTACCACCAATTTGGGTGAGCCCCGGTAAATAGCCGGCAACTTTGAGAGACGGGTCAACCGACCACGGAACTAGAACCTCTGAACCGTTGGCGTAGTCCAGAGTTGCCAAAGTTTTGGACGGGTTATCCGCCAATAGATGACGAGTGCGAGTCACACCGTAGGACTTATCTGCCACGGTGAACGTTGCTCGAACCGGGTCAGGGTTGGCCCTTAATAGATCTGTTTTGCTACCTGATTTGAATTTCTTGCCCACGACTTGTGGTGCGTTGTGCGCACCCGGGCTCATCAAGTAGGCCTTCAACGAGTTTTTGTCGTGGCCGCTGTGGCCCCCGTCCACCAATACTCGCCCGCCGTTGACGAAGTAGGTCACTGACATGCGATCTTCGTGGCCATGCCGCATTCGCTTAGGCCCAAAGCGAAGAGTCCAATACATCGCACTCGGGTCGTTCCAGTTAGAGCGACCCATGGCGTAGCCCATGCTGTAGTAGGCCACCAACGGTTGACCACCGAGTGAAAGATCACCTTGGCGGTTGCCGTAGGTGTTACCGATCGGCACCAACATGCCGTCGGGTTGGGTCGTTTGTTGAATGAAGGTGCCAAGTTTGCTGATGCGCTCGATTACCGATTGCGCAGCGTCGTTGATCACATAAACCTCATCACACGCGGCAAGATCGCCAATCGCGTCAGTCCATTTGCGTTTGTTGTATTCGGCATAGCCAGTTGACTGTTCGTTATTTGCACCTTGTTCGTCCACGACAAATTCGATTTCTTTCAGCATGCGGATCCACGCTGCATCGATTAAGTCCGCACGGTTGGTAGCACAGCCCAGCCGAGCCAGAGAGAGATTTTGCATCAAGCCGTGGTTGTGATTGATTGCGTAGTTTTTCTCAGTTAATTGCCATGCCGCGAGGCGCTCGGCCTCAGCGCTTATGTCTTCAGGTAACCCAATTACAGAAGCTAAGCAACTGATGGTGTCGAGTCTTAAAGAAACTGGATGAGCCTTCATGGACTCTTTCAGCACCACTGGGTCACTTGCCGAAGCTTGAATGTGACTTCTGATGGTGGCTATTGCAAGGTCGAGTGAAGCCTGGTCGCTAGTGCGACGGTACTGGTCGACTAAACCTCTTACCCATGCCAGGCCATGCAACTGAACCCGCCAACTATTGCTGTCGTACGGGTCAGTGCGCCAATTCGTGCCCGCACCAAGACCGATCGGTATCTGAGTTTTCGAAACTGGGTTAATCACTATGCCTTGATGCCAAAGTTGTGGATTGCCCATACCTGTCGAACCGGCGCAAGTCTTCGAGCGCTCTTTCACTGCTACCACTAGGTCAGCTGAGACAGCTGGCGCTAAAGACGAAAAAATGGTTGCCACCGCCACGCCAGCCCCCATTAAGGTGGCCGCGACTTTCATTTATTTATTACTTGTACATCGCAGCCGGGTGTCAACGTGCCGTCGAACGCGTTAGTCACGAATTTTTGCCAAACTGAACCGTCAAACACAAGATCATTCTGCGTCCATTTTGGCCCTCGTGCAGCCATTTGTCCGGGCAGG
>VGAH01000002.1 GCA_016870945.1 Actinomycetota bacterium
CCGTGACACCTTCTTCGGTGCCAAGAAAGCTGCTGAGGCCAAAGCCGAAGAGGCTGCTCGAGCAAATGTGCCGGCGGCTAAAGAACTAGTCGAAAAGATTGAAAGGGTTCGCCAGGTAAGCGACCTACGTATTGCAAGAGGAACCCTTAGGCCTCTACTCGACGCCTACGACCGTGTTGGCCCTTTGCCAAAGCCAGAAGAGAAAGCTCTAAGCCGGCAAATAAAGCAAGTGCAAGACGAGCTAAAAGCCAAAGAGGACGCCGCACGTAAAGGCAATGACCCTGAAAAATCCAGTAGAGCAAACAACACCGCGCACCAACTCAAGCAGCGGATGGACTCAGTACGTCAAGATCTAAAAGAAGCTGAAGAGCGTGGTGACCAAGTTGGCACTGCAAAACTGCGCACTCAACTCGAAAGCCAACAAGCCCTGCTTGACGCGGCTGAAGTCGTTTTAAAGGAGTTCGCGAACTAAGCCCGAGACACCTCGTAGACACCCTCTACTTCTCTTACCGCAGAAAGCACGGTATCTAGGTGGCGAACGTCTGACATTTCGAATGTAAACCTCGAGAAAGCCACTCGATCGCGTCGAGTGAAAATCGACCCTGAGACGATATTGACTCTTTGATCTGTGAGGGCCTTGGTGACATCTGAAAGCAGGCCCTCGCGGTCTAACGCTTCGACCTGAATGCGCACCATGAATACCCCGTGGCCTGTGTGGCCCCAGCTAACGTCGATGATCCGCTCGTCTTTAGCCCTTAAGTCATCAGCATTAGTGCAGTCAGTGCGATGAACGGACACCCCTTCACCCCTGGTCACAAACCCCAAAATCTCATCACCTGGAACCGGCATGCAGCATCGCGCCAACTTCGTTTGCACATCGCTTAACCCTTCGACCACGACTGAGGTGTCATCGATGGGCGCCCGAGCAGAGGTGCCTACCAGGCGAGTGGCAGAGACTTCGGTTAAGTCTTCACTTGCACCTTCTTCACCGCCGTGTAGCTCTATCAACTGTCTAACCACCGTTGCCGCAGAGGTGTGGCCTTGCCCAACTGCTGCGTACAGCGTTGTCACGTCTTTAAACCGCAATCTCTCGCAGAGGGCGATTAGCGCGTCATTTGTCAACAGCCGCTGCAGCGGCAGCCCCTGTCTTCGGGCCATCCGAGCGATGGCTTCGCGCCCCATTTCGACTTGCTCTTCTCGTTGCTCCCTTGAAAACCAGTTTCGAATCTTGCTGCGTGCCCTGCCGCTCACGACGAAATTGAGCCAATCGCGTGACGGCCCGCTCTCGGATGACTTCGAAATCAAAACGTCAATGACATCGCCATTTACCAGCTTCGCATCAAGGGGAACTAGACGTCCATTCACCTTCGCGCCAACACAATGGTGACCGACGTCGGTGTGTACCGAGTATGCGAAGTCCACAGGGGTGGCGCCGGCCGGTAGTGCTATCACGTCGCCCTTTGGGGTGAATACGAATACTTCTTGTTCGGCAATGTCGAATCTAAGTGACTCAAGAAAGTCGCTCGGGTCTTGTGATTCGCGTTGCCAATCGACGATTTGCTTCAACCAGAGCGGATCATCGGGCCCGGTGCGACCCCCAACCTGAAAGTCTTTGTAGCGCCAGTGTGAGGCAACACCGTATTCAGCTTCACGATGCATCTCTTCGGTGCGAATTTGAACTTCAATCGGCTTACCGAGTGGGCCGATTACGGTGGTATGTAAAGACCTGTACATCGTGAACTTTGGGCTAGCGATGTAGTCCTTGAAGCGACCGGGAACTGGTGTGAACTGGGCGTGAATAGCGCCCAGGGCCGCATAGCAATCTTGAACGGTTTTTACCAAGACTCGCACACCTATCAAGTCGTAGATCTCGTTGAAGTCCCTACTGCGAACGATCATCTTCTGATAGATGGAATAGAAATGCTTTGGCCGCCCCGTGACCGTCGCCTTGATCGAGGAACCCTTCAATGCCTTGTTCAAGACGTTCGTGATAGTCGCGAGTTCACTCTCACGTTCAGGGGCTCGCTGCTCGACTAATTTCACAACCTCGCCATAGATCTTCGGCTGCAAGGTGGCAAACGCCCTGTCTTCTAGCTCCCACTTGAGCGTGTTTAGACCCAACCTATGTGCCAAGGGTGCGTAAATCTCGAGAGTCTCTCTCGACTTTTCTTCTTGTTTACTCAAAGGGAGGGAACCAAGAGTTCGCATGTTGTGCAAGCGATCAGCCAATTTGATCACCAGCACGCGAATGTCTTGTGCCATAGCGACCAACATCTTGCGCACCGTCTCAGCGGCAGAGGCAGGCCCGTAAGTGACTCGATCTAACTTCGTGACACCATCGACTAATAGCGCTACCTCTTCACCGAATGTCTCTTTGACCTGTTCGATGGTGAAATCTGTGTCTTCGACGACATCGTGCAAGAGAGCAGCACTAACGGTCGCAGGCGTAAGCCCAAGGTCAGCTAAGACTTGCGCAACTGCTAAGGGGTGAGTGATGTAAGGCTCACCGTTGAGCCGTTGCTGGCCAGCATGGCGAGAAAGGGCGACTTGGTAGGCGGCCCGAACTGGATCTAAATCACTTTTTGGGTGAAAACCCTTGATGGTCTTTAAAAGGCCTTGCAATTCGTCGGGGTCTGTAGTTCGGTCACGCAATTTAGCTATAGCCGACGTGAAACCAGTTCGGGTGTCGCTCATTGCCCCCCTAACCGGTGTGAAATTTATGTCCCGATGTTAGGGCCTAGTTCTTAGTTTGACCTTTTTCTTTATCTGCCCTACGAGCTTTCACGCGACGATTCAGCGCGATGATCGCAGGCTGTCGGTCTTTAAGTTGCGCAAGTACGCAGGGCGCTATGAAGATGGACGAATAGGTGCCCACGAGCACACCAACACCTAAAGCCACAGCCAATTCGATCAAGGTACCTGCGTTAAATACCCCTGCACCGACCACCAATATCGCCGTGATTGGCAGCAGCGTGGTGACTGAGGTATTGATCGATCTAATGAACGTCTGGTTCACCGCTAGGTTCACGGCTTCGTTATAGGTGTATCGGCTCTGCTGCAATATGCCCTTGGTGTTTTCACGAACCTTGTCGAAAACGACAACGGTGTCATAGAGCGAATAAGCCAGAATGGTCAAGACACCGATGATGGTGGCAGGGGTGACTTTCAAACCAAAAATGGCGTAAACGCCGACGGTGATTATGACGTCATGCAGTAGTGCTACTAGGGCGGCAATCGCTGAACGCCAATCAAGGTAAATAGAAAGGAATACCGCAACCAAAAACAAGAACACACCCAGGCTGATGATCGCTTGCTGGGTGATATCAGCACCCCAAGTTGGCCCGACGGTTCTTACCGCGATTTCCTCTTCACCGACGCCAATGCGCTTAGCGATCTCAGTGCCTAGGCGCAGAGAGTCTTCTTCGCTGATCACCGGGGTTTGAATCTGAAGGCGGTCTTGACCGACCTGAATCACCACCGCGGTCGGCACGCCCAGGTCACTCATGAATTCACGAGCTTGCACGATTGAAACCTTCGAGCTCGGCAGAACGAACTCAGCGCCACCCTTGAACTCAATTCCTAAGTTAAGGCCCCTGAATAAAACTGCCCCGAGAGCCACGAGAACCGCAACTGCAGAGATCGCGTACCAGATTCGCCACCTACCGACGACATCAACTGATTTCTCGCCGGAATAAAGGCGATCACCTAGGTCTCTAAACACTGACTGTCGCCCCTTGCTTTGGTGACACAGATGAAGAAGCCGCACCGCTTAATTTGTTCTTCACTTGCAACCCGGTGAAGCCGCCCCCTCGTTGGAACCACTTGTTTCTGGCAAGAATCGCCACAGCCGGACGTGTGAACAAAAATGCCATCCAAATGTCGACCAAGGTAGCTAAGCCCAGCCCTAAAGCGAAACCTCGAACGTTGCCAACACTTAAGACGTACAAAACGACTGCGGCCAAAAGCGTGACGAAGTCAGCAGCCAATAGGGTGCGCCTTGCTCGAACCCAACCGTAATCTGCAGCCTGTCGAACAGTTCGGCCTTCGCGGATCTCGTCCCTGATTCTTTCGAAATAGACAATAAACGAATCAACCGTGACACCGATTGAAATGATGATGCCGGCAACGCCAGCGAGGGTAAGCGTGAACCCGATTGTCTTGCCGAGTACTACCACTAGCGCGTAAACCAACAAGCCTGCGAATATCAAACTCAAGACTGCCACCACACCAACAGCGCGGTAGTACACGATCAGGTAGATAGCGACGAGCAATAGGCCGATTGCGCCGGCAATTAGACCGCTTCTTAGTTGGTCTGTGCCGAGAGTTGCACTCACGCTGGTTACTTCTGCAATCTCTAATGAAACGGGAAGTGCCCCGTACTTCAAGATCTGGGCGAGCTCTGAGGCTGACTGAGTATCGAACTGCCCGTCAATTTGTGCACTGCCACCGACAATCGGCTCTTGAAAGAAAGGTGCGGATTGCACGAGCCCGTCGAGCACGATTGCAAACTGATTCTGCGGGGATGGCAGCGCGTATAGACGGGTCGAAACCTCACTTAGTTGTCGTGCACCTTCAGCGTCGAACTCAAGTGCCACAACCCACCCACCCGCACTTTGTTGCGGTAGTTGAGGTGACGCGTCAGTTATCTGTTCGCCCACGATGAATGCAGGCTCGAGCAGGTACTGAGCTGAGCCGTCGATAGAACAGGTGAGCGTGTACTTTTCAGGATCTAAAACTTTGCCGCCTTGTCTAACGGCCGCATCAAGGCAGTCAACGTTGCCTAACTTCGATGCAAGCTCTTCGCTGGTGTCGGCTTGAATTGGTACAGGCTCTTTTATTGAGGCCGGGTCACCTGAGGCCAAGATTTGCCCCGAGACAGCCAGCACGGGGCTAAAGTCCAATCGGGCCGTCTGCTTTAGAAGTTGGGCGATCCTTTGCTGGTTAACCCCAGGCACTGAGGCGACGATGGCAGCACCATCGCCTGAGCCCTGCACCGTTACCTCAGCCTCGGCCGCGCCAAAAGCGTCGACTCGTTGTCTGATAATCGAAACTGTCTGCGCCAGAACTTCATCACTAAGGGCGCCCTCTTGACCGTCGGCTAATTCGGGTAACAAGATGACTTGGGTGCCACCTTGTAGGTCAAGGCCTAGGCGCGCAGTGTTCTCGGTGTTAGGCCATAGAGCCCAGGCAAGAAAGCCAATGACGCTTAAGAAGAAGACCGTTAAAGCTGGCAGTGGCCTAGCAACTGGGGGACGCACGGGATTAGAACTCTAGTGTCGCGACCCCAATGTGCGAAAAAGCCAAGTGCGTGGCGACTCGTCCACGAGGTGTCCTGGTCAACATTCCTGCCCTGACTAAGAAGGGCTCGCAGACCGATTCAATGGTCTCGGGTTCTTCGCCAACTGCAAGGGCCAGGGTGTTAAGGCCAACCGGACCGCCTTGGAATTTATTGCAAATGGCCTTCAAGACCTCGCGGTCAAGTTTGTCGAGGCCTAATTCGTCAACTTCAAACAAGGTCAATGCTGCATCTACGGCCTCTTGATTGACTGCGACGAACCCTTTTACTTCAGAAAAATCTCTTACCCGGCGGATCAGTCGATTAGCGATGCGAGGAGTACCTCGACTTCTGGTGGCAATGGTGGCCTTGGCCTCTTCATCGATCTGGACTTTCATCAGTCGCGCCGACCGGTTGACGATGTGCGCTAGGTCTTGCACCTCGTAGAAGTCCAACTGAACCGTGTGGCCGAACCGATCACGCAACGGGCTTGGCAACAGGCCGCTTCGAGTGGTGGCACCAATCAAAGTAAACGGCGCGACCTCTAAAGGAATAGCTGTAGCCCCTGGGCCCTTACCGACGACGACGTCTAAGCGAAAGTCCTCCATAGCGAGGTAAAGACTTTCTTCTACCGGTCGCGCCAACCGATGAATCTCATCTATGAACAAGACTTCTTTAGCCGAAAGTGATGAAAGCAGAGCTGCCACGTCACCGGCATGCTGAAGCGCTGGGCCGCTGGTTACGCGCAGTTGCACGCCCATCTCGGCCGCGATGATTCCGGCCAGAGTGGTTTTGCCCAAACCAGGCGGCCCAACAAGTAGGACGTGGTCACAAGCCCGATCGCGTTGTCGAGCCGCTGTAATCATGAGCTCTAGTTGTTCACGGACCTTTGCTTGACCGACGAAATCTTGAAAACTCTTTGGCCTAAGAGCACCCTCGTGTTCTCGATCATCTGGTTGGGCCGTTGCAGAGGTTGGCAACGATGCCGAGCTCACCACGTGCTAGCGCCGGTTCACGTATGACAACGCGACTCTTAGGCGCTCGCCCACATCTGTGACTGAATCGTCTTCGCTGCTAAGACTTTGCCGCGCATGCTGCACGGCCTCGCGTGCTTCACGCTCACCCCACCCGAGGTTGGTCAAGGCACTCATGACATCGGACCAATCAGTGCCACCATTCACGCCAAAGGCAGCGTTTGTGACGACGAAAGCGTTTGCCAGCTCAAGGACGACTCGTTGTGCGACCTTGCCGCCAACACCTGGGGCTGCTGTCAAGGCCTTAGCGTCTTGTTCGCTAATTGCCCGGCGAACTTCGTTAGCCCCCAAAGCAGAAATCATCTGCATTGCGGTCTTTGGGCCTACCCCGCTTACTTTCTTTAGGTTCTCAAATACTTGCCGCTCGCTGGCGTCGGCAAAACCAAACAAAGTCAGATCATCTTCACGCACTAGAAGATAAGTGAAAAGCGAAATCTCTTTACCCACCCTTGCTTGACTTAAAGCTTGACTCGTCGGCCTTATCGCAAGCCCGACCCCACCTACTTCAACGGTTATCTCGCTAGTTGAAACGGCCAAGACGACCCCTGTAACCGACGCGATCATTTGCTCATAAAACGTGCTTGGGCCTGCACCAATTTGGCCTGCATGCCACCACGCCACACGTGGCAGAGGGCAAGAGCGCATGCGTCAGTGGCATCGACTGGACGAGGAGTGACACGCAACCGAAAAATCTTGGTGACCATAGTCGCCACTTGATCTTTAGACGCGCGCCCCGAACCTGTCACCGCTGCCTTCACCTCGGTAGGGGTGTGTGTTGCCACGTTTATGCCGCTGCGTGCTGCGGCCAGCATTACTACCCCAGCTGCTTGAGCGGTTCCTATTACCGTCCGCAGGTTGTGTTGGCTAAAAACCGTCTCAATGGCGACGACCTCTGGTTTGAATTCGGCTATTAGTGATTCGACACCAGTCGCTATAAACAACAGCCTGTTGGCGTGAGTTTCATCGGTTGCGGTCGTAAGCACGTCAACATGCAGCAAGTTGGCCTGATTGCCGGGTTCACCCTCGACTACCGCAACCCCGCACCTTGTTAACCCTGGATCAACTGCAAGAACGCGCACGAATTCTTTTCAACCCCCGTCGCCGACCCCGACTGGATGTTCGAAGGCTAGGCGCTTAGTGCGGCCATCTCTGCGAAGCCACGCTCACAAAAGCGGGTCAGCCGCTTGGGGTGTTTAACGGCGCCGGTATCTGAACAAATACCAACCGAGACCAAGTCATCTTGGGACATCAAATTCAAACTAACCGCCGCGCCAAATACAGGTGCAAACGCCGTCACACCAACGACAGCACTTGAGCCGACGAACCCCCGATTGGGCCCTTTGATACTGCTGACTGTTATGTCAGCGCCCCCAACCAAATTGCTCAACAGAGGCATGGATGTTTCTGTCGGTAGCAACCGTGACAGATCTGCGGCGACATTTGCCCACTGCAACGCAGGTTCGGTGCGAAGGCCAGCCAATTGCGAGTGAATAAGTTTTAAATCAAGAGCCGAATCACCCGACGACTCAAGTTCAAGTTGCATTCGAGAGACCGCCAAAGCGTTTCTCTGACCGTGTTGCCTAGGTAAAGCCACTGGCACATTGACCCGAATGCTCTGGGTTGAGTCCCCCATGCTCGAGTGATACGCGGCCATGCCCAGACGTATTGCATTAAGCATCACCGCGGTCAGACTTACCTGATTTTTTCTTGCAACGGCCTGTAGAGGGGCTAATTCAACTTGCACACGATCGAGTCGAATGTGACCAGAGCGCGGTGCGAACAACGTAGATAGCGGACGAGTAAAAGGATTCACGCTTCTTAGCGCTGATACCGCGAGGTCGCTCAAGCGGGTTCGAGCACTCTTTGGGTCAACCATCACCTGTGAGACCAAACTCAGCCCCTCTGTAAACGCGCGCGCACCAAGTTCAGATGCCATGTCGAGCAAGGCGGCAGGGAAATCTTGTCGAGCAGAGCTCGGCTGATTGTCATCACGTTGTTTAGTTTGGGTTGGGTTCATCAACGCATCTGCCAATGAGACAGCGCGTACCCCGTCCGCTAATGCGTGATGAAGCGCAATAACTAGATAACTTGAGGTCGATTGTTGGTCAGTTGACGTCACCATCACGGCCCGCCAGGCGGGGTTTTGAGAATCGAAGGGTGTGCGAAGTTGAGCCTGGACTATCTCGCGTAAGTTTCGCCACTTTATGGGCCCATCCATTTCGGCGAAGCTAAGTAGATTCGAAACGTCACACTCGTTCAAGATCTCGGTGCGCGCGGGCAATAGTGGTAACCCAGTTTGTTGAATGCGCTCACGCAACACGTCATGGCCCCTGGCTAACGCTTCGAGCGCATTGGCTACTTCGCTTCGTTGTAATTGACCCTCTAATTCAAAAAGGCCCACTACGGCAGAGCCAAAGCCTGGGTTAGCGGTAGTTAGTGACCACGTGCTGGCGTCCCAACCGGTTAGCCATTGGCCTGGGCCCCAAGTACTCATCCGACTTGAGCCAATACCTCGTCAGAGACTTCAAAATTCGAATAGACGTTCTGTACGTCGTCGCATTCTTCTAGAACTTCGATCAACTTAAACAGCTGGGTGGCCTCTGCCGCACCTAAATTCACCGTGACCTTTGGCACGAAAGAAACCTCGGCACTGTCGTAGTCAATGTTTGCTTTTTGCAATGCCTCTCGCACCTGTACCAAATCTGACGTGTCGCACAAGACTTCAATAGAGCCGTTTAAGTCATTTACTTCTTGGGCGCCGGCGTCAACCGCAGCAGCGAGCACCGTGTCTGCATCAACAGATGCCGATGTAGGCACGATGATCTGGCCCCGCCGCTCGAACAAATAGGCCACCGACCCCGGGTCACCGAGACTGCCCCCGTTACGGCTTACCGCTTGCCTTACCTCGCTTGCCGCACGATTGCGGTTGTCCGTTAAGCATTCGACCAACATCGCAACGCCATTAGGGCCATACCCCTCGTATGTGATCGTTTGGTAAGCGGCACCACCGTCTTCAAGGCCCGCACCGCGCTTAACAGCTCTATCTATGTTGTCACTCGGCACGGAACTCTTGCGAGCTTTTTGAATGGCGTCATAAAGCGTTGGGTTGCCGGCCGGGTCAGCCCCGCCGAGTCGTGCTGCCACTTCTATGTTCTTGATCAGTCTCGCAAAAAGCTTTCCACGGCGAGCGTCAATGACGGCCTTTTTGTGCTTGGTCGTCGCCCACTTGGAATGTCCTGACATCGCCTGCCCTTATTTCTCAGTAAAGATGGATTCACACAACATCTGGTGCACGCGGTTATCGCCCGTAAGTTCAGGGTGAAACGCTGTCGCCAGCACGTTTGCTTGCCTGACCATGACGATTTTATCTGAAGCCAACGTGGCTAAGACTTCAACTGATTGACCCACCTTTTCAACCAAAGGTGCCCTGATAAAGACTGCGTGAAAAGGGGTTGCTAGACCTTGGATCTCTAAGTCTTGTTCGAATGAATCAACCTGGCGTCCAAATGCATTGCGACGCACGACGGCATCAAGTGCACCAATCGAAACTTGGTCTGGTCTCGAGTCAATTAACTCATTTGCCAAGAAAATCAGACCTGCGCAGGTGCCAAGAGTGGGCATGCCTGAGGCAATGCGTTCTCGCAACGGGTTGAGCAAGCCCTCTCGATCAGCCAGCATTCCGATGGTCGTTGACTCTCCGCCTGGAATAACTAAAGCGTCAACTAAAGCGAGTTGATCTGCTGTCTTTACTGGTTGGACTTCTACATCGCAGGTTCGAAGCATTCGGGCATGTTCTGCCACGTCGCCCTGCAGAGCGAGCACCCCGACACGTGGGGCGTTAGTCACCAGCCGCGCTGGGCGTACCGCTCGTTGGTCGAAAGCGTGTCGATGTTGATACCTACCATTGCTTCGCCCAAGCCTCGCGAAACTTTTGCGACGACATCTGGGTTGTCGTAATGCAATGTGGCTTGCACGATTGCATTCGCGCGCCTACTCGGGTCACCTGATTTGAAGATCCCCGAGCCGACGAAGACACCGTCTGCGCCGAGTTGCATCATTAGCGCGGCATCAGCCGGGGTCGCGATGCCACCAGCCGTGAACAACACCACAGGCAATTTGGCAGTGCGCGCAACTTCTTGGACGAGGTCAAGCGGTGCTGACATCTCTTTCGCCGCTGAAAACAGTGACTCTGGCGGCAGTGAAGCCAAACGCTTTACGCCTAAGGAGATGTCTCGCATGTGACGCACGGCCTCAACAACGTTGCCGGTGCCAGCTTCACCTTTTGATCGGATCATTGCGGCACCCTCGCCAATTCGTCGCAATGCTTCACCGAGGTTGGTTGCACCACAAACAAAAGGCACGGTGAACTGCCACTTATCTATGTGGTTTTGTTCGTCAGCCGGTGTGAGAACTTCAGACTCGTCTATGTAATCGACGCCTAGAGACTGAAGAACTTGCGCTTCGGCAAAATGGCCGATTCGCGCTTTGGCCATCACCGGAATCGAAACCGCAGCCACGATTTCTTCGATCATCTCTGGGTCAGACATGCGAGCCACACCACCTTCGGCTCGTATGTCAGCGGGCACGCGTTCAAGCGCCATTACCGCAACAGCACCAGCGTCTTCGGCGATTTTTGCTTGCTTAGCGTCGACGACGTCCATGATGACCCCGCCTTTGAGCATGTCTGCCATTCCGCGCTTTACCCGGACAGTGCCGAACTCAGCCAACTCGCGAGCGGCCCCGTCCAACGAATTGGCATCGACTGGGGAGTTCATGATGGGTAGAACTTTACCCAGAGATTGTCAACCGCGCCCTTGGCTTACGGGGCAGGGCTGTGCGGCACTCGGTCGTCGAAGTTGATGGGCTGCGGATAGGCCGCATAGCCAGCCAGCCTGAACCAGCGGACGATTCTGCGCTTTCGCAGGTTCTGACACATCCGAGTGGTGTCGTTATAGAACGTGCGGGCTAATGCCACCTTGCGCGCTGATGTGATGAGCCTCTCCCAGTCGAGTAACGATGAATTAGCCGCTGGCTGCGCACTTAGCTTTAGTAGTGCTGCAGTGAGCCGGCTTTCGACAAACCATGACTCTCGCGATTGGTCGTCGGGTTGTAAACACTCAGTTGCAATTTGTGTTACCTGCTCGGCTGCTTCGCAATCGGGTGGGTAATCGCGAGCAACTGCTTGTGCACGATTGGCTCTAGTTAGCAAGCTCTTTTGCAGGCTAGTGCGGTTGTTTTGAATTTTTAGATGTAGCCGATCAAGACGTCCGGCCATGTGACTTAGGTAAACCCCGACGATGCCTAACGAAATTACCACCATTAGCAACCAGAAAAACCAGGGGCTCACCATGGGGTCTGTTTGGCAAGTTTGCGATCTGCTCTACCGGATTTTGTCAACGGGCCATACATATGGCCTCGAAACTCTTCTCGAATCACCCCGGCGCCGCCAATCACGCTCTCGTAGACCTCGACGATGCGCCCAGCGAGCACTGGCCAGTCAAACTGCTTCACGCGTTTGGCACCAGCGTTCGCCAGCTTTTCTCTGCGGGGTATATCTAGCAGTAACGCGATTACCGCTTGAGCTAAAGCCGATGGGTCACCAGGGGGAACCAAGACCCCGCAATTACCACCTTCAAGCACGTCACGAAATGCCACGATGTCGCTGGCAACGATGGGGGTATTACTCGCCATTGCTTCTAGCAAGATGATTCCGAAAGATTCTTTGCCCGTATTAGGGGCGACATAGACATCAGCAGAGGCAAATACTCGAGCTTTTTGTTCGTCACTTAGCTCACCGAAGACGACTAAGTTGTTTTGTAAGGACTCAGGTAAGGCATCAACGATCTCGTGGCTATCACCGGGCCCTGCGACAAGGACACGAAGGTCAGGAAACTTGGCCACGATTGCCGGTAGGGCCTGGCACAGAATTTCGAAACCCTTTCGTGGCTCATCTACGCGACCTACGAAGGCGATCGTTGGTTGGTCACCTGCAAACTCAACTAACGGTTCGGCTGTGGCGAACTCTTTGACCCTCACCCCATTGGGAATCAAAATCGCATCGCCCCCGATGTGAGCCACCAGCGTTCGTCGAGCTTCTTCACTAACTGCGATGCGGGCGCCCACTCTTTCCATAGCTGACTGCACCACCCATTCGCCTGTCTTGATGATCGATGAATCTTCATTCGAAGTGTGGAATGTGGCAACGATTGGGCCTCGTGCTGCCCAACAACCAATGATCGAGGGACTTGGAGTCCACGGTTCGTGAACGTGCAAAACATCGAACTTGTTTCTTCGCAGCCATTGGCGAGTTCGACGAAAAGCGAATGGGTCGAATTTGATTCGTGCAACTGATCCGTTGTAAGGCAATGCCAGTGTGCTACCTGCCGATACCCCCCATGGCGGCAAGGTTTCTTCGGCACTACATGGGGTGAGAATCTGCACCTCATGGCCTTGTTCGCGCAAAGTGACGGCTAGATCTGCGACGTGTTGCTTTACCCCGCCGGGTACTGCCCAGTCGTAGGGGCAAGTCAATGCCACTTTCATTTTAGGTTTCCTGCAGTTCTCATTGGGTGGATCTACCGCGGGGTAGCACGGGCTCGTCCCAAACCTTTTGCAACATGTACCAACAATTCGGGTGCGCGCTGATCGTTTGCTCGAAGACTTGCGCAAGTTTTTGGGTCATCACTGCCACTTTTTCGTAACGCTCGCCATCGTTTGGGATCTCGATTGCTTCAAAAGGTTGCCCATAGACGGTCTCGCCGTCGTACCAAAGGCCCACCGGCAACAAGAGCGCGTCTGTGTCGACAGTCAAGGCTGCCGGGCCCGGCGGCATCTTGGTTCGTGCACCAAAGAATTCAACCGGCACGCCTAAGCGACTTAGGTCTCGGTCAGCAACCAAGGCGACCAAACGGCCTGACTTAGCGGCCTCAACTAGTCGCTGATAAAGATCGGGTGTCTGGTGGTGAGCAAAAATCTCTATGCCTAAAGATCGACGAAAATCCACGAAACGCTCGTAGAGACTTTCAGGACGCAAACGCTCGGCGACAGACGTAATCGGGCGAAATTGTTGGGTGAACCAGAGGCCGCACAGATCCCAGTTACCCATGTGCGGAAGGGCCGCAACTATCGGGCGGCCGGAATCAAGTGCTTGATACAGCGGCTCTGCCTGAAAGGCTTGGGTTCTGGTTTGAACAAGCTCGGGAGTCCAAAGGGGCATGCGAAATACGTCGCACCAGTAACGGGTGTAGTTGACCATTGTTTGGCGCGTAAGTTCGTCGAGCTCTAAGGCTGAGAGTGAAAAGCCTGTTGCTCTAGCGAGATTGGCGCGCAGCCTTTGAACGTTGCGGCCGTCTTTGGCCCAAGCGCGTTCACCGAACTTCGCGAAGAGGGCTCGCGCTTGGGTTTCAGGTAGATGCTGGACTAATTGCCATGCACTGGCGTAACCGAAATCTTTTAGGGCTTCTTGAATCACCGTTTCTCGAGCGTAGCTTGGGCATAAACAGTCACAGCGCGCTGAATGACAGTGATGGCACTAATGACTGCCAACACCCAGACAGCGATACTCAGCGCGATTTCAAAACCTAGGCCAGCAAGCAAAGTGCCTAGAAGAAAGATGATCGTTCTCTCAGCCCGCTCGCCGATGCCAATTCGAGCTTGCAAGCCCAAACTCTCAGCACGTGCGCGCGAATAAGAAACAATTTGGCCAAGCACTAAAGCGGCAAGTGCTGCAAATGCTGACGTGTCGTTCTCACTTAATGCGAAAAAGAGAACTACCCCTCCCATCATCGCCCCGTCAGCTAGCCGATCACTTACCGAATCAACGTAAGCGCCCCACTTTGAAGTAGCACCAGAAAGACGAGCCATCGTGCCGTCTAATAAGTCGAATACTGCAAAAAGACAGATGACGATGGTGCCTAGCAAGAACTCACCCTGTGGGAAGGTGGTCAACGCGGTGACACAAACACCAACCGTGCCAACAAGTGTGACCCAATTAGCGGTGATACCCAGCTTCAAGAGTGCCTTCGCAAAAGGATCGATCAAGAAGGCCACGCTTCTTCTAACCGGGTCTGCGCCTAACACTGGGCCTAGACCTGCGTGCGAGTTCTAATCGCGTCTAACACACGCTCGACGGCGTCGTCGATAGCGATGCCGTTGTCTTGCGTGCCGTCGCGATATCGAAATGAAACCCGTCCAGCGCTTGCATCTTGTTCGCCAGCAATCAACATGAATGGCACCTTGCGGGTTTGGGCGTTACGAATCTTCTTTTGCATGCGGTCATCGCCGTCGTCGATCTCAGCTCGAACACCCTGGGTGCGAAGGCGACCGACGATGTCTTCTAGATATGGGGTGTGTTCTTTTGAGACCGGAATCGCGACGACTTGCACGGGCGCTAACCACGGGGGGAACGCACCGGCATAGTGCTCAAGAAGAACTGCGAAGAACCGCTCCATAGAGCCGAAGAGTGCGCGATGGATCATGATCGGGCGCTTTCTGGTGCCGTCCGAATCTTGGTATTCGAGGTCGAAGCGTTGCGGCAACTGAAAATCGACTTGAATGGTAGAAAGTTGCCAACTTCGCCCAAGAGCATCTTTTGCCTGGACTGAAATCTTGGGCCCATAAAAAGCAGCCCCACCCTCGTCGAGCGTTAAAGGCAGATTCTGCTTTTCGGCTGCATATTGCAATGCGGCTGTTGCTTGAGCCCACTCTTGGTCGGTACCCATCGACTTGCTCGGGTCTCGGGTCGAGATTTCAAGATAGAAATCGCTTAGACCGTAATCGCGCAATAGATCTAGGACGAAAGTAAGCAGCGAGTCGAGTTCGGCTGGCATTTGTTCAGGCGTGCAAAAAATGTGCGCGTCATCTTGTGTGAAACCACGTGCTCGAGTTAGGCCGTGAACGACGCCGGATTTCTCGTAGCGATAGACGGTGCCGAATTCGAATAAGCGCAATGGGAGCTCTCGGTATGACCTGCCCTTAGCTCGAAATATGAGTGTGTGAAATGGGCAATTCATCGGCTTTAGGTAGTAGTCCTGTGCGGGGCGTTTTGTTTCTCCGTCGGCGTCGCGCTCGATGTCTAACTGCATTGGTGGGTACATGCCATCGGCGAACCACTGAAGGTGCCCTGATGTTTCGAACAAGCGAGATTTAGCTACGTGAGGCGAGTAGACGAATTCGTAGCCAGCTTGTTCGTGACGCTCTCGGGAGTAGTCCTCCATGAGTTTGCGCACTACCCCGCCTTTGGGGTGAAAGACGGCGAGGCCGGAGCCGATTTCTTCTGGAAACGAGAATAGGTCTAGCTCGGCCCCGAGTTTTCGGTGGTCACGCTTCTCAGCTTCTACAAGTAGGTGTAAGTACTCGTCTAGCTTTTCTTGGCTTTCCCAAGCTGTGCCGTAGATGCGCTGAAGTTGTGGGTTCTTTTCGTTTCCGCGCCAATAGGCGGCTGCTATGCGAGTAAGGGCAAAAGCTGGGATCTCTTTTGTGGTTTCGACGTGTGGGCCTCGGCATAAGTCGCCCCACTTTCGCTCGCCGGTTCGCGGGTCGACGTTGTCATAGATGGTGAGCTCTTCACCGCCGATGTCTGCTGCCATGTCAGTTGTGATTTCTGATGAGGTCTTTACGGCGGCGTTGGTAAGCACGTCGATGAGTTCGAGTTTGAATGGTTCTTTGGCTAGCTCGGCCTTGGCCTCGGTTGGGGTGGTGACCCGCCGCTCGAATCGCTGACCCTGCTTGATGATTTCTTTCATGCGCTTTTCGATGCGCTTTAAGTCTTCAGGTGTGAAGGGGGTTTCTACGGCGAAGTCGTAATAGAAGCCGTTCTCGATGGGCGGGCCGATGCCAAGGGCTGTGCCCGGAAAGAGATCTTGCACGGCTTGGGCCAGCACATGCGCCGCCGAATGCCTAATTCGATATCGCAAGTCATCGACGCCAACTTCATTGGACGAGGTCGATGAAGAAGTGGTGGTCATGGCGTGGGCGATACTGGGTTCGAACCAGTGACCTCTTCGGTGTGAACGAAGCGCTCTACCACTGAGCTAATCGCCCGAAAAGCCAAAGATAGACCCCCATCTAGAGGCACTAATTCGGTCAATCACCCAGTCTTGGAACGCGCTGACCCCGTCCCATGAAAACCCGAACTCGACCAGATACCAAGTGATGACAACGATCAGTGCGACACCGAGTACGAGCGAAACGATGTTCCAGAAGAGTCGAAGCTTGGGGTGTGTGACAACTTTTTTCGAGGTGCTCAAGGCAAAACGCAGACGATCTAGCACGCCTCTGGCCCACTTAAATTCGGTGGCCCAGATGAGAACACCGACCGCGACGATCGCCCATCCGGGCCCAGGTAGGGGCACGAGAACCAAGCCGAGCACCACGACCAGAAGGCCTGATACGGCCACCCCAACCCGCCAGAGGTTGTCGAAAAAAATGTTTGCGCGGGCTCGCTCGCGGATTCGCCGCAAGCCTGAAGTAGCGCTCATGCGCTAAGTCTGCCGCGAGAGTTGCCCGTTAAGGGTCAAGGTTTTGGTTGGCGCGAGCCTTGAACTCTTGCTGCCATCGTTTGACCAGAGCGTTGGTCGGCGCATATTCGTGATCATCAAACTGAGCAACTTGCTGAATGTCTCGGGTGGTCGAGCTTAAAAAAAGCCCGTCGGCGTGAAGCAACTGGCTTGCAGTTAGCGAGGTCTCGGTCACCTCAAACCATTCAAGAATTAGTTCTCGCGTTATGCCCGCCAGACACCCGTCGGCAAGTGATGGGGTTAGCACCCTTTCGCCAAAGACTGCAAAGAGATTGCTGCCGGTGCCCTCGCACGCGTTTGCTGCATCGTTAAAGATCAGCGCTTCAGTACCCCCGCGTGACTTTGCATATCGCAACGCCAAAACGTTTTCTATATATGAGGTGGTCTTAGCCCCTTGTGCGGCCTGGCCGAGCGCGCGAGGCCAAGGGCTTGTGATGAGCGTGGCCGATTTAGCGGGTGGCGTTAGGGGGTCCCAAACGCAAACCAAGGTGGGTTTTGAGTTCAATCGATCTGAGCCCAAAGGGCCGACACCAGCGGTGTAGGTGATTCGCAGACGTGCCAGTTGAGGGATCAAAGCTTTGTCAGTACGCAAGAGTTCTTGCACGAAAGTTTTGGCTTTAATGGCGTCGACTGGGTCGAGGCCGATGATCTCAGCAGACTTAGCAAGACGCTTTAGATGGCGCGAAAGGGCAAAGACTTCGCCGTTGACTACCTTGCAAGTCTCAAATACCCCGTCGCCAACCGTGAACCCGTGGTCGAACACACTCACCAGAGCTGAATCTCGTTCTACTAATTGGCCATTAATCCCGGCGTGTGGTTTCATGCAGCTTGACTTGAACGTGAAGCAAGCGAAATCAACCGCGAAGCTTTCAGTTCGGTTTCACGCCATTCGGCTTCGGCGTTGGATGAGTAAGTGATTCCTGCGCCCGTGCCAAATTTCAGTTGGTCTTCGTCTATGTAGAAGGTGCGGATACCCACGGCTAACTCGGCTTGCTGGGTATCTGCGTCGACCCATCCGATTGCGCCGCAGTATGGGCCGCGCGGCACAGGTTCGAGTCGGGCGATAGCTTGCATCGCCGCGATTTTTGGCGCGCCGGTTACCGAACCTGGTGGGAATGTCGCTTCGAAAATTTCTGCCCAGCCAGCTTTCACGTTCAACCGCCCCTTCACGTGTGAGACCAGATGAACGAGCCCCGGGTGATGCTGAACCTCGAGTAATTCATCGGCGACCACAGTCGCCGCGTCGCATACGCGAGAGAAGTCATTTCGGACGAGGTCAACGATCATGATGTTTTCGGCCGCATCTTTTTGAGAAAGCGCGCGGGCATTATCGGCGGTGCCCTTAATCGGGGCTGAGTGAATCTCTGATCGGTTGCGACGGAGAAATAGCTCAGGTGAAGCCGTGGCTATTTGCACAGGGCGCGCGAGGGCCGGCAGATCAATGGCACCAACAAAGGGTGCGGGGTGCGTTCGCGATATTTCGAAGGCAGGCACTAAGGGGCTGATCTTTTGACTCGGAGCTGGCAATGGCGTCGATAGAACCCTGCAAAGATTTACTTGATAGAAGTCGCCCCGTGAGATGCCTAATCGAATTTCCTCGACCTGAGCCTGGTACATATTTTTATCTAGAGAACTTGCCCAGGAGTTTTCATCTGGGGGCGACCACTGATTACGCCCAAGGTGTTGGCGCAATTCGTTCTGGTCACTGAGGGTGATTACCCGGCGAAAACGCGCGCACGTGACTTCGCCCTCGTAAGTCACGACGACCGCCCACCACCCTGTTGAGTTCAGCGCATCCAGATCGCTAGTTACGTCAACTACGTCGGTCGCATAACGCCCGCCAAGCCAGGCTGACCCCGTCCTTACTAACAACTCGAAACCTGGTGGATATTTGGCGCGCGGTATCGTTGGTTCAGGCAGTTCATCAGTGCAAAACGCGGACGTGGCGCAGTTGGTAGCGCATCACCTTGCCAAGGTGAGGGTCGCGGGTTCGAATCCCGTCGTCCGCTCGGGTTGGCTTTGATGGTTGCGGGTGCGCCAAATGCAATCACAAGCGCACGTTATCTTTGCCGAGCAGTGAAGTAGTGATGTTTGGTGGAGTGGCCGAGAGGCGAGGCAACGGCCTGCAAAGCCGTGTACACGGGTTCAAATCCCGTCTCCACCTCGAAGCGCGGGTTCCGCGCCTCGGGCGATTAGCTCAGGTGGCTAGAGCGCATCCCTGACACGGATGAGGTCACAGGTTCAAGTCCTGTATCGCCCACGCTTAGCAGACTAGGTGCCATGTTGACGAGGCCTCAGCCCCCGAGCAGGGCGTTCGCGATATGAGGGTGCGGGGGGTTTTGGTGATGGGGGTTAACGGGGTTAGCGTCGATGAACATGGGGGGTCGCGAGAAATTTCGGGTAAGGCCGATCGCGAAATGTTCTTACAACTTCGACGCGAAGCCGATGCAATCTTGGTTGGCAGCAAAACGGCGGCCACCGATGACTACGGCGCCTTCAAGCCAAATCTCGAAATTCATGTGGTAACCCGCGCGGGCCACTTGCCAGAAAACTCTCGACTTGCCCGCGAAGTCAAAGGTGCAAAAACCGTTGCGCCAGATCTAGCCAACCTCGCAGGCTTACTTGCCGATTTCAGACAGAGAGGCCTTAAGAGCGTGCTTTGCGAAGGCGGTGTCACGCTGATGTCGACTTTGATTGAATTTGACTTACTCGATGAATTGTTCATCACCTACCGAATGCGCTTACTCCCCCAGCGCCACGCCCTAGGCGGCACTGAACCCCCCGCAACCAACCGTCGATTCACGCTGGTAAGCCAAGAACTAGTTGGCGATGAGTTACTAACCAGATGGGAACGCGATGAGCGGCGTAAGTAACACCAACCCAAGTGGTAGCCCCTATCCGAACGCCAAATCAGATGAAACCTGGCGCAACGAACTAAGCCCTTTCGAATATCACGTATTGCGCGAAGCAGGAACAGAACCCGCATGGACGGGCAAGCTGCCGCCCTCGACAACCGGGGTCTACCAGTGCCGTGCATGCGGGGCCGAGCTGTTTAGATCAAGTGAAAAGTTCGACTCGCAATGTGGCTGGCCATCATTTTTTTCACCCTTGGCGGGTGACCGAGTGGTCGAGCTCGACGATTACGACTTGGGCTACCGGCGCACCGAAGTCCGCTGTGCCGGATGCGGCTCTCACCTTGGCCACGTATTCGCCGGCGAAGGGTTCGACACCCCGACTGACTTGCGTTACTGCATAAATGCGGTTTGCCTTAAACCTGCCGACTAATTTAAACGAGTGGAGACACTTCCCTCACTAAAAAAAGATGACGCGAAGAATCTCGCTCAATTTAACAAGTGGGTAGACGAAATAAATCGCGGCGCCACTGACCCGCAACTGCGACTAGAGCCCATGCCCTCACCCTCACGCCTTGCTCCCTACGCGAACGCAGTCACCACTGAATTGATTGGCGAGGTAGGCGAAGAATTAGCAAGCGGGCGGTTGGTCTTTCTTTTCAACCCGGACGGGGTGAAAGAGTGGGCTGGCGAGAGGCGCTGTGTGTTGTTTGCTCGCGCCTCACTCGAGTCTGAAATCGCCAACGACCCGCTGGCAAGTGAGGTGGGCTGGTCGTGGCTACAAGAATCACTTGAACGCACCAGTGCCAGTGTGACGGCACTTTCTGGCACCGTAACCCGCACCTCGTCTGAGTCATTTGGCACCTTAAGTGAGCGTGCACCGATGGGTGTAATCGAGATCAGAGCTTCTTGGACTCCACTTGATGAAGATCTCTCAAGCCACGGTGCCGCCTGGACGACACTCCTGCGCTTAGCCGCAGGGATGCCACTAGAAGCCGATGTAACGCACTTGCCTAAGCGAGATCGTGCCTAGCGCACAGCTTGGGAAGATCGAGCACCAACTAGTCCAGAGCCAGAAACAACTCGAGCACATAAGCGGCCAGCTAGCAAAAGACTCAAGCCCCGTAGCGATAGATGCAGAGCGCGCATCCGGGTATCGCTACTTTCAACGAGCTTACCTCTTACAAATCAAGCACCCAAGCCAAGGTATTTACTTAATTGATCCGACCGCGGTCAGCGATGTCAAGCCGCTAGCTAAATCTCTCGCCAAACGCGAATGGGTAATTCACGCAGCGATTCAAGATCTGCCATGTTTGACCGAGTTGGGCTTAACCCCAAGCAAGCTATTTGACACAGAACTGGCCGGACGGCTGCTCGGTTTACCGCGGGTGGCACTAGCTGTAATGCTCGAGACCTATCTCGGTGTCAAACTAAAGAAGCAACACTCGGCGGCTGATTGGTCAAAACGGCCTTTGCCGCCTAAGTGGCTTGAGTACGCAGCACTAGACGTCGAGTATTTAATAGAACTTAAAAGTCTGGTCGAGGCAGAACTAGCAGCTGCAGGCAAGCTCGATTGGGCCCACGAAGAGTTCGAAGCGTTGACTTCATTCTCACCTACGCCCAAAGGTGACCAGCCTTGGCGACGACTAAGCGGGGTGCACCTAATTGCTGACCCAAGGGGGCGAGCCGTCGCCAGATCACTTTGGTACGCCCGCGACCAGCTAGCCCAAGAGCTAGACATTGCCCCGGGGCGGCTGTTACCTGACTCTGCGATCTTGACAGCAGCTCAAATCGTGCCCAGCACCCGCAATCAAATCGAAGAACTTGCAGGCTTCGCAAAACCTGACGCCAAAGAGCACCTGACACTTTGGTGGCAAGCAATTGAGAAAGCAATGTCTGAACCCAAAGAGCAATTGCCACCAAGGTCTGCCCGAGAGCGCCCCTACACAAACCGCAGCAACGCAAATGACCCGCAAGCAGCACAGCGCCTTGCCAACGCCAGAGTCGCTCTGGCTGAGTTAAGTCAAGAGTTTCAGATACCGCCTGAGAACTTGGTTACCGCAGGCGCGCTTCGTAGCGCTGCTGCGCTGACCCCGTCCAAATTAACTGCCGATGACCTAGCTCGAATACTTAGCCAAGGTGGGGCAAGGCCGTGGCAGATCCAAGTCGTTACCAACCGCCTTCTTCAAGCACTTACAAGCCCCGAGCCGCTGGCCCCGCCAGCCGTAGCCCAATAGTTCCAAGGGTTACTGACCAGTAGGGTCAGACCTAACTTAAAGGGGGATTCCTTGGGCAAAGAAGTCCGCAATGTGGTCTTGGTTGACGCCGTTAGAACACCATTCGGCAAAGCAGGCAGCATGTACTCAGAAACTCGAGCCGACGATCTATTGGTTCGTGTCGTGCGAGAACTGCTCGAACGAAACCCGAAACTCCCCCCAAGTCGAATTGACGACATTGCGATTGCGGCAACAACTCAAACTGGTGACCAAGGAATGACTTTGGGTCGAACCATCGGAATCCTGGCTGGCCTGCCCCACTCGGTTCCTGGATACGCGATTGATCGCATGTGCGCAGGTGCCATGACTGCGGTCACCACAACTGCATCTGGAATCGCGGTGGGCGCTTACGACGTCGCTATCGCGGCTGGCGTTGAGCACATGGGTAGGCACCCGATGGGCGAAACATTCGACCCGAACCCCCGATTCTTAGCCGAAAAGATCGTGAACCCCGACGCACTTGTGATGGGGCAAACGGCAGAGAACTTGCACGATCGGTTTCCGCACATAACCAAAGAGCGCGCTGACGCCTACGCCGCAGCAAGTCAAGACAAGACTGCGAAGGCATATGCAAATGGACGGATCCAGCCTGATTTAGTGCCGGTCGCAGTGCGCACCGCCGCAGAGGGTGTGGCTCTTGCAACCGCCGACGAACCACCGCGCCCGGGCACGACCGTCGAAGGCCTTGCGGGGCTTCGTACGCCATTTCGCTCACATGGTCGAGTCACTGCTGGCAACGCGGCGGGCTTAAACGACGGGGCGACTGGCGCGATATTGGCGGCTGAAGAGATAGCCGATGAGTTGGGTCTAAATAAGAAACTTCGACTCGTCTCATTTGCATTTGCGGGCGTAGAGCCAGAAATCATGGGTTACGGGCCAGTGCCTTCGACTGAGAAAGCGTTAGCTAAGGCAGGGCTCTCGATCGAGGACATGGGTTATATCGAAATAAACGAAGCCTTTGCCGTACAAGTTCTCTCGTTTCTTGACTACTACAAGATCGACGACGATGACCCGCGCGTGAACCCCATGGGTGGGGCGATTGCAGTTGGTCACCCGTTAGCAAGCAGCGGGATCCGATTGATGCAATACCTAGCACGCGAATTTGCTGACGCGCCAAACGTTCGCTACGGGTTAACGACCATGTGTATCGGACTAGGCATGGGCGGCAGCGTCATCTGGGAGAACCCGAACTACCAAGGCGCACAAAGCAAGGCTGCCTGATAGGCGTGACTGAAACCGCAACGAAAGCACCAAGTGAGCTAGTCACTAACTCGCTTGTTCGATACACCGAGCTGCCTTTCGACGCAGGCCTGGCAGCAGTCATCACGCTTGATAACGGACGAGATCACACCAAGCCAACCACTCTTGGCCAAGGCGGCCTTGAAGCCCTAGCTCAAGCGTTGGACGAGGTCGCTGCGAAACCAGGCGTGGCTGCCACCATCGTGACAGGCAAGCCTTATTTCTTTCTCGTTGGCGCAGACCTAAAAAACATCGGCATGGTGCGCGACAAAGCGATGGCTCACGAAATCGCCAGTTACGGCCACGAAGTCTTTAGCAAGTTAGCTGATTTGCGCATGCCCACCTTTGCGGCCATCAACGGCGCTGCAATGGGTGGGGGCTTAGAGCTCGCTCTTTATGCCGATTACCGATCAATCTCGACGGCTGCTGCAGCGATCGCTTTGCCTGAGGTATTTCTAGGCATAATCCCGGGCTGGGGTGGCACCTACCTTTTGCCACATCTGATTGGCGCACCTAACGCCATCAAAGTCATCGTCGATAACCCGTTGAGCAATAACAAGATGCTTAAGCCCCAAGAGGCCTTCGATCTAGGAATCGCCGACGTCATCTACCCAGCCCCAGATTTCTTGGAAAAGACTTTTGTTTGGGCGGCAAAGATCGTTTTGGGGCAAACGAAAGTCGAACGTAAACCCGTAGACACTGGCGCCCAGTGGGCAGATGCAGTGGCCGATGCTCGCAAAAGGGTCGCAGCTCGGGTGCGCGGGGCCGCGCGATCGGCTTACGTAGCAATAGATCTAATCGAAGGAAACGCCAAAAGAACTCGAGCCGAAGGGTTTGCGGCAGAAGACGATGCATTGGCAGATCTAGTAATGAGTGATTACTTCAGAGCGGGCTTGTACTCGTTCGATCTCGTCCAAAGACGCGCCAAGAAACCAGCGGGCGCGCCTGATACGTCACTGGCCCGACCTGTAACCAAGGTCGGTGTCATCGGTGCAGGCTTGATGGCCAGCCAGTTGGCATTACTTTTCTTGCGCCGATTAGAAGTGCCGGTGGTTATCACTGATATCGATCAGGCTCGAATTGATAAAGGGCTGGCCTACATAAGAGGTGAATTAGCCAAAGCACTCGAACGCGGGCGTATGTCACAAACTGCGCACGACCGAGCGTTGCAGAACATCAGTGGGTCACTTGACTATCAGGCCTTCAAAGATGCCGACTTCATCATCGAAGCCGTGTTTGAAGAGCTAAGCTTAAAAATCGAAATATTCAAGAAGCTCGAGGGCTATATCAGTGATACCGCGGTGCTTGCTACCAACACGTCGTCACTTTCGGTTACCAAGATGGCAGCACCGCTGACTCACCCCGAAAGAGTCCTAGGTTTTCACTTCTTTAACCCAGTTGCCGTCATGCCTTTGCTCGAGATCGCAAAAGGCGAACTAACCGATGATGCAACCGTTGCTACGGCCTTTGAGGTAGCAAAGAAGCTAAAGAAGACTTCGATTTTGGTTAAAGACGCCCCAGCCTTCGTCGTGAATCGCCTTTTGATGCGCTTCATGGGTGAGATTTTTAGGGCGGTGGACGAGGGGGCTGACGTTGATGTTGCAGATCGCTCAGTAGATGACTTCGGGCTTCCGATGCGCGTATTCCAATTACTCGAACTAGTCGGCCCAGGTGTCGGCTATCACGTGTCCAAGACGATGCAAGACGCCTTTCCTGACAGGTTCTACGCATCAGCGAACATGAAGGCGCTAATCGATGCCAGCGTCTCACCCATCACCGTTTATGAGGGTGACAAGGCTGTGTTGACCCCGGCTGCTCTAGCAGTGATGAAGTTCGGCGATAAGAAACCAACTGGCGAAGAGATAAGAGCAAGAGTTCTCGCAGCCTTGGCAGACGAAACTAATCGCATGCTCGAAGAGGGGGTGGTTAGCGAGGTTCAAGACATCGACCTCGGCATGATCACCGGCGCTGGCTGGCCGTTTTGGCTAGGTGGCTTAAGCCCCTATCTTGACCGCGAGGGTGTGTCTGAGAAAGTTAACGGCAAGAGGTTCTTGCCTAAAGGCGTAGCTAGCGTTACTTAGCGGCGAATTCTTCGGCGTGATCTAGTCGAGCAATCGCCTCGACGATCCGGCGACTGACATCTTGCGCAGTTAAGCCAGCTTTTGCAAGTACTTCTGCCCTAGTGCCGTGTGCGAAGAACTCAGCAGGCACGCCAATGTCTCGCTGGGGTGTGTAGACCCCAGCATCACGTAGCAATTGAGAAACGCCACTTGCTGCGCCACCAACGCGCACGCTGTCTTCGACAACTACGACCAGGCGGTACCTCGCCCCTAGTTCAATGAGTTCTTGCGGCAGCGGTGCCACCCAAATCGGGTCAATCACGCTAACGCCGATTCCTTGTGCGCTTAGACGCTCAGCAACCTCTAGACAAAGCGGTGCTAAGGCGCCGATCGCAACGATCAACACATCTTCAGAACCACGTCTGGCCAACACATCCACACTGCCAACTTTTTCGACACTAGGAACTACCGGCCCGACAGCCCCTTTCGGGAATCGCACCACCGAGGGCCCGTCACTAATACGAACGGCCTCTCGCAGCGTTTCACGTAAACGGATGGCGTCTCTAGGTGCAGCAATATGCACACCAGGCACCACCTGCAAGAGCGAAAGATCCCAGATGCCGTGGTGGCTTGGCCCATCATCACCGGTGATACCCGAACGATCCAAAACGAAGGTGACACCTGCCTTGTGCAGTGCACAATCGAGCAGAACTTGGTCGAACGCACGATTTAAGAAGGTGGAATAGACCGCGACCACCGGGTGAAGACCTTGGTAAGCCATGCCAGCAGCAGAGGTTGCAGCATGCTGCTCTGCAATTCCGACATCAAAGGTGCGATCTGGGTAACTCTCGGCAAATCTGTCAAGGCCGGTCGGCCCAAGCATGGCGGCGGTCAAAGCCACCACGTCTTCTCGCTCTTTGCCAATTGCGACCATCTCGTCACCGAAAACGTTCGTCCACGTGGTCTTTGCAGGCGAGACGGGTTGACCCGAAACCGGATCAATCACACCCACCGCATGAAATAACTCTGCTGTGTCGTCTTCTGCGGGTTTGTAGCCGCGACCCTTTTCGGTGATCGCGTGAACCAAAATCGGGCCCGGGTAACGCTTTGCTTGTTTGAGTGCAACTTCGAGTGCGGCTTCGTCATGACCATCGATCGGGCCGATGTACTTCAGGCCCAGTTCTTCAAACATGCCTTGCGGTTCAAGCGCGTGCTTGATGCCGCGTTTTACCCCATAAAGAGCATCAGCCACCTGATGACCAACCTCACCGGTGTTACCCAGAACTTCTTTACCCCACTCGACGAAACGTTCATAAATTGGCGAGGTGCGAAGGCTGGTCAAGTAGGTGTTCACGCCACCAACAGTCGGTGAGTACGAACGACCATTGTCATTGACCAATATCACCAAGGGTCGGTGTTTGGCGCCGGCGATGTTGTTAAGTGCCTCCCATGACATGCCACCGGTCAATGCGCCGTCACCAACAACAGCTACCACGTGACGCTTACCAAGCTCGCCCTTAGCCGCTAAGGCGTTAGCGACCCCGTCCGCCCACGACAAGGCGGTCGACGCGTGGGAATTCTCGACAACATCGTGCTTACTCTCAGTTCGGGACGGGTAACCCGAGATTCCGTCACTCTTGCGCAACCGATGAAAGTCTTCACTTCGACCTGTGATGATTTTGTGAACGTAAGACTGATGCCCCGTGTCAAAGATGATCACGTCACTCGGGGAATCAAAGACTCGGTGCAGGGCGACGGTGAGCTCGACCACCCCGAGGTTCGGGCCTAAGTGCCCACCCGTTCGAGCCACACGATCGACTAAGAACTCTCTGATCTCGGCACAAAGGCGCGGAATGTCTGCTGCTTTTACTTTGCGCAGGTCAGTGGGGCTTGAAATCTGAGGTAGGAGCTTCATGAGTGACTCGGAGTCTAGGACAGCCCCAGCTTTGTGCAGGCAGCTTGGCGTTCTTCGCCGCAGAGCTCTGTCGTCGAAATCGCTGTCTCACGTGCCACATCTGCCACTTGCTCGGCTCGAACGACTCGAGCCGTCACCAATCGCGCTGGCACTGGCACGTTTGTAGCAATGTCTATCAACGAGTCTTCTGTCTCGAAGAAACCCGTGTCGCGAATTTGAGTCGCAATCTCGACAGCACCTAACGCCAGTTCAGAAACTGGCTTAAAGACCGTCGCACATAGCCGTCCATCAATTACGGCTTGTAGACCAGCAAGAGTTGCACCTTGAGCTACCACAACTGGTGGCGTGGTTTTGTTTGGCAATGAAGTCAAGGCCGAGATCGCTATTCCGTCGCTAGCGGCAACAAGGCCGTCCACATTGTTGTCTCGCCTAGCCCAAACCAACTCGACTATGTCAGGTACTTCGTCTTCTGCCCAATTCGGTACCGACTGATCGTCGATGATGCTGACTCGAGCCTTTTTGCCTTCGGTGCCTTCCAAGATTTCGGCGTAGCCAAGTTTTAACAAAGTCGCATTGACATCGGTTGGTGAACCATTCAAATAGACGACTCGTGGTTTTTTGGTCTTTTCGGGCAAGCACTCAAGCAATGCACGGCCCTGCTCTACCCCGACTGAGACCAAATCAAAACCAAGGTGATAGTCAGCACCACCGCCAAGGGTTAAGTTCTCATAGTCAACAACTGGTAGGCCCCGCTCTTGAGCTCTGGCTATCACTGCGACCCCAGTGGCCGAATCAGGGCTAGTCATGAACAAAACGAAGCAAGAACCACTTATTAGCTCGTTGGCCATCTCGCTAAAGCGAGTCGGGTCACCCTTTGCGTTAAGCAGGCGCAACGCGATGCCGCTTTGAGCAAAAGCGCTCGTTAAGCGGGGCTCGTCCTCATTTAAGAATCGTGAATCCGGCCCGTCGTCAGCAAAAAGAACGCAAGCCGCCGGGGGAAGTTGCTCGACTGAGTTCGATGGGCCTTCAGAAAGCGCCTCTTCATTTTCAACTACCGGCGCACTAACTTCGCCCTGCCCACAACCGGCTGCCAATGCCGCAGCCACAAACAGGGCCAGAAAGAACTTCACTCGTTTAGAAGGTTCCTTAAAACAAAAGGCAAAATACCGCCGCTACGGTAATAGTCGGCCTCAGCTGGGGTGTCTATTCGAACGAGAACTTCAAACTCACGACTCGCGCCAGTTTGGTCGACAGAAATCACTTTCACACGTTTTGGCACAGGGCCATTTTGTATTTGCTCTAACCCTTTAACTGATAGCGACTCGCTACCAGTTAACCCCCAAGTCTCAAGGCTTTCGCCTAGCAGAAATTGCAGCGGGGCAACGCCCATTCCCACCAAGTTCGATCTGTGAATTCTTTCGAAAGATTCGGCAATGACGGCCTTGATGCCAAGAAGTGCCGAGCCCTTAGCGGCCCAGTCTCGAGAGGACCCTGATCCGTATTCTTTGCCGGCCAGTACGACCAGTGGCACGCCAGCGGATTGATACGCAACAGACGCGTCAAAAATGGTTGAGCGCTCACCGGTTAGAAAGTTCATCGTGTAACCGCCTTCTACGCCCTCGACTAGCTTGTTTTTTAATCGAATGTTGGCGAACGTGCCGCGCACCATCACTTCATGGTTACCACGTCGCGCGCCGTAAGAGTGAAAATCTCGCCG
>VGAH01000003.1 GCA_016870945.1 Actinomycetota bacterium
TAAGGCGGTCGAAAACCTCACCAGGTACGCCAGAAAGAACAAGCTCACCCTGTTACAAGCGGCAAAAAGTGCGCAAGAGTTAAACGACATAACCAACAAGGCTCGAGAGTCGATGATCGAGTTCGTCAAATTGATTGATGCAATGAGTCTTGAAGTAAGCGGTGAGCACTCGCCGTCTGAGGTGATTGCCAAGATTTTTGAGCGCACCGGTTACTTGAATCAGCTATTGAAATCAGATGACCCACAAGAGCAGGCCCGCGCTGAGAACCTCATCGAACTAGAGGCTGTTGCGCGAGAATTTGAGAACACCCCTGGTGAAGCACCGACATTGGCCGCCTTTCTAGAGAGGGTTTCTTTGGTCAGTGACGCAGATGAGATTCCAGATCACGAAGACGGCATGGTCTCGCTAATGACTTTGCATACCGCGAAGGGGCTTGAGTTCCCGTTGGTCTTCATGACAGGTGTTGAAGAGGGGGTGTTCCCTCATCAGCGCGCGTTGGCTGATCCAACGCAACTTTCAGAAGAGAGACGACTCGCCTACGTCGGCATAACGCGGGCTATGTCAAGGTTGCATGTCTCAAGGGCGGCCTCTCGAACCTGGTGGGGTTCTATGGTGCATAACCCCCCGTCCAGATTCTTAAGCGAGATACCCGAAGAGCTCATCGAATGGCACGAGGCAACCAATCAAAGTGACACCCCGTCTAAGCCCGACAACGAAACCGATTTCTCGGTAGGTGACCGCGTGTTACACGCGAAGTTTGGCGTGGGCACTGTCATCGAGGCTTTCGGTGCGGGGCCCAAGGCCCAAGTAAGCGTCGACTTTGGCGACGGGTCGATTAAGAAGTTGTTAGTCGGCTACGCCGGCCTAGAGCACCTCTAGCGAAGCCAAGGTCGAGGGTCGACTGGACGCCCGTTGACGCGAACCTCGAAGTGCAAGTGAGGCCCGGTAGCCCAGCCCGAAGTACCGATCTTGCCGATCTGCTGTCCACGGTTCACACCCTGGCCAACTCGCACGGTCGCTGCCGAAAGGTGCGCGTAACGGGTCACGATGCCGCCTTCGTGGCGAACGTCTAGGTACTTGCCATAACCGCCGTACCAACCGTTAGCGATGACGACCCCAGATCGGGCTGCCTTGACGGGTGAGCCGTAGCGAGCGGCAATGTCTTGGCCGTAATGCATTCGACCACCACGCGGGCCGAAGGGGCTCGTCCATTGGCCGATCGCCGGCACAGCCAACCTAAATAGCACCCGCACCCGTCCAGCCGATCGGGTAATTCGCGGCGAGGTAGTGGCTCTAACGACTGAGGTCTTTTCGCGAGCAAGTTCTCGGGCACGACTGCGTGCCTCGATGCGGCGCTGTTCGATTAGACGCTTGGTGGTGATCGCGGTTGCTTGGCTCTGGGCACCTGGGGCACCTATCGCGCTAACGGCTGCACCGCGGGCAATGACTTCAGGTAAAGAGGCACTTAGCTCAGGGGCGCCAACGGCAGATTGCACGACGCTTGGAACCAACGGGGTTCCGGGGGTTTGCCCTGCGGCCGGTGAGGCAAGTGGGCTGGTCAATTCAGCGGCGGCAACGACTTCATTACTGGGCAGGTTTTGGCCGGCGCAAATTACGCAGCAGCACTGCCCGGACGAGTGAGAACCCGCGGTAGCCAATAGCGCCACCACGGCAACACCGCCAAGTACCGGCGCCGCGGCAGCCAGCACTCGACGACTCGAAACTTCAGCCATAACTGTTTGCCCTCCGGAAAGGGGTCAGGGGGAAGGGAGAAGTACTCGATCGACCCCCTAATTCTGCCCGCTTGGGCCGACTTCCGAGCCCTGGGGGTCACATCTGGCCCAGTGGGTTCTGTGCGGGCGGTCACATGATTGGGGCAAAAGGGCTTGCGGTTAACGTGTGTTGCGTGAGTGACTCAGCCCTCAAAACAGCCCCTGTGCGACCTATTCGCGTGGTCGTCGCAAAGGCGGGGCTCGATGGCCATGACCGTGGTGCCAAAGTGGTCGCTCGAGCGCTGCGCGATGCCGGCATGGAGGTCATCTACACCGGGCTGCATCAAACCCCCGCGCAGATCGCACGAATCGCTGTGCAAGAAGACGCTGATGCAGTCGGCCTTTCGGTTTTGTCGGGCGCACATCTGACTGTCTTCCCAGAGTTGCTTAAGTCACTTAAGTCACTAGGCAGCGACGACATCTTGGTTTTCGGTGGGGGGGTGATTCCCGATTCAGACATTGCGACGTTAATTTCAGGCGGCGTGGCTACCATATTCACACCTGGCACCCCCACAAATGACGTCGTTACTTGGTTGCGCGACAACGTCACTCGTTAAGAAATCGGACGTGAGCTAGAAACTTGGATCTTTATGAATACCAAGCAAAAGAGCTTTTCGCTAAGCATGGCGTGCCAACCCAACCAGGCAAAGTCGTCACAACCGCTGACGAAGCGTTCAACGCAGCAACTTCTTATGGGGTGCCCGTCGTCATAAAGGCACAGGTAAAGACGGGTGGACGGGGCAAGGCCGGGGGCGTGAAACTTGCGCAAAACCCTGCTGAAGCACGTGAGAAATCCGAGCAGATTCTAGGGATGGACATCAAAGGCCATACCGTTCTTAAAGTACTAGTGACGCCAGCAGAAGATATAAAAGAAGAGTATTACGCATCGATTTTGGTCGATCGCAGCCAGCGTAAGTACTTAGCGATGCTAAGTCTTGCTGGTGGGGTAGATATCGAAGAAGTTGCTGCCAAGACACCTGAGAAGTTAGCAAAAGTTTTACTCGACCCACTTACGCCTTTAAGTCAGCAGCAAGCCATTGACTTAGCGCAAAGGGCGGGTCTTTCTGATTCGTTGCATCAGTCTTTTGCAGACCTATTTCTTGGGCTCTGGCGTGTCTTTTCAGAAGAAGACGCGCTACTAGTTGAGGTAAATCCCTTAGCCCTAATTGCCGACGGGCGTCTGGTAGCACTCGACGGAAAAGTAACAATTGACGATAACGCCCTGTTTAGACACCCCGAAGATGCTGCTTTTGCCGACGCAGCCACCGTAGACCCTCTAGAAGAGCGAGCCCACGAAAAAGGTTTGCACTATGTGAAGCTAGACGGTGACGTTGGCGTGATAGGCAATGGCGCGGGGCTGGTAATGAGCACACTTGACGTCGTCTCTTACGCCGGCGAAAGTCACGGTGGTGCTAAGCCGGCAAACTTCTTAGACATTGGTGGCGGGGCGTCTGCTCAAGTAATGGCTGACGGACTTGAAATCGTGTTATCAGACCCACAAGTCAAAGCGGTATTCATCAACGTATTCGGCGGTATTACAGCGTGTGATGCTGTTGCAAACGGCATAGTCGAAGCAGTCAATTTGCTGAAAGTCCAGGGCAAAGAACTAAAGCACCCTCTCGTGGTGCGCTTAGACGGCAACAACGCAGAGTTGGGTCGAGACATATTGCGCAAAGCGAACATCCCTGGTGTTGAGCTGGTCGACACGATGGATTCCGCTGCAGACCGCGTTGCTGAATTAGCTAGAAAGGCGGCCTAGACGTGGCTGTTTGGCTAGATTCTCGGTCGCGGATCATCGTTCAGGGCATAACCGGCGCAGAAGGTTTGAAGCACGCCAAACGCATGACGAACGCGGGCAGCGTGGTTGTCGGGGGTGTCACACCAGGTAAGGGCGGCCAGTCCGTCGACTTAGGCAGTGCGTCAGTGCCGGTCTTTAACAGCGTTAGCGAAGCCATGGCCGCAACGGGCGCGAATGTCTCGGTGATGTTCGTCCCCGCGGCATTTTCGCGCGCGGCGATGTGCGAGGCCGTTGACGCCGGTATTCCGTTGCTGGTGGCTATCACTGAAGGAATTCCCGTTCACGACTCTGCTTTTGCAGTTTCTTATGCACTTGCGTCGGGCAAGACGCGCATCATCGGGCCGAATTGCCCGGGCATTAGCTCACCGGGGCTTTCTAACGCCGGCATCATCCCCGCAGACATAACTGGCCCGGGCCCCATAGGCCTCGTTAGCAAGTCGGGCACTCTCACCTATCAGCTCATGTATGAACTAAGTGATATCGGTTTTTCAACTTGTGTCGGAATCGGCGGGGATCCAATCGCAGGCACCACGTTGATAGACGTTTTGGGTGCTTTCGAATCTGACCCTGCCACCTCAATGGTTGTCATGATCGGTGAGATCGGCGGTGACGCTGAAGAGCGGGCTGCCGATTACATCCGAGATCACATGTCAAAACCCGTCGTGGGCTACGTCGCTGGATTTACCGCACCCGAGGGCAAGACCATGGGTCACGCAGGCGCCATAGTCAGCGGCTCTAAAGGCACAGCCGCTGCCAAGCAGACAGCGCTTGAGGCGGCCGGGGTAAAGGTCGGACGGACACCTTCACAAACCGCCCGACTAGCACGCGAAATTAAGAGGTAAGTCAGACCATCATCTGAGCATGGTCAAAGCCACGCTCGTTGCTTCACTGGGCGCGGCGGTTTTTGCTTATGCGGTCTGCATTCTGGTCGCCTTAGCGGTGTGGGCGTTTGCCGCCCACGGTGATTCTCGAGTTGACGACGCATTACGAGCTGGTTCGTTTGCATTCTTGGCCTTACATGGTTCACCTTTTGAAATTGGCGATGCAAGATTTAGTTTGCCACTACTTGGCCTTACTTTGATACCGATTGTTTTGCTCTCTCGGGCTTTGGGGCGAGCTTGGCGTCGTAAACCCATCGCGGGTCACGTTGAAATGTTGACGGTGGCATCACTTGGGGTAGCCCCTTATTTGCTCTTTGCGCTCGGGGTTTCACTGTTTTGGTCATCGAGTGACGCGGGGGTACCGCTTATTTCAAGCCTTGCATGGGTTCTGTTGATCGCATGCGCTGCTGCCGGTGTGGCCTGGTGGCAAGTGGTGCGAACCTCACCGTTGGCTAACGTGCCTGCACCCCAACCAGCCCTTGGCACTCGCAGGGTGCTAGCTGGCGCAATGATCGTTCTACTCATCATGTTTTCTTTTGCTTTGCTGATTGTCTTCGTTTCATTACTTGCCAACCTTTCGCGCATGGGCGAGGTATTGACTTCGTTAGATTCCGGGGTCTTAGGGGTTTTGTTGTTGCTCGCGTTGGGGTTTGGTTGGTTGCCGGCCATGTTGACTTGGGCCGTCGCGTACATGTTGGGGCCTGGCTTTGCACTCGGCCAAGAGACTGCGGTAACCCCGTTCGGGGTCTCATTCGGTGAACTGCCCTCGCTCCCTTGGTTTGCAGCGGTGCCAACTAGTAGCGGCGGTTGGTATTTGGTTTTGTTGGTCATACCCATGCTGGCCGGGCTCTCGGCCAGTGCCGTACTACGCGGCTCGCTTAATCGTTCAGGGCTAAGCAAATGGTGGCGAGAGTCTTTGACTTCGGTTCTCATCGCTGCCATCGCCTTATGGGCAATTGGTTGGCTCACTCGTGGCTCACTAGGGGCTGGGCGGCTTAGTGAATTTGGGGCCCAACCGATGTCACTGTTCTTGGCATGTTGTTTGCTTGTCGGTGCCGGGGCTAGCTGTTTGCCTCTCTTTGAGTGGCTTAAGAACCGGTGGCATTCTCGAGTGCGAACTTGAGCAGGCGTTCAAACGACCCCGTAAAGGTGCCGCTGGTCATCATGGCTTCTGGCCAAGGCTCGATTGCTAAGGCTTTGATCGAGGCAACACAAAAAGTTAACTACCCAGCCGAAGTCAAGGCGCTGGTCAGCGACAGGCCCGATGCTGGTGCGCTTCAGGTAGCCAGCGCGTGCGGTGTTGAGACGTTGGTCGTGCCGCAGCACTTAGGCCAATCTCGAGATGACTGGTGTGAGGTATTAGCTGACTCGGTGCAGAGCTTTGAGCCGGCGTGGGTGGTGTGTGCAGGTTTCATGCGAATTCTCAGTGAAAATTTCTTGCAGAGATTCCCCGGACGGGTGATTAACACTCACCCTTCGTTGCTGCCGGCGTTTCCCGGTGCCAACGCCGTAGCCGACGCACTCGCTGCTGGGGTTGCAGAAACCGGGGCCACCATTCACTTTGTTGACGAGGGCATAGACACTGGCCCGGTGATTGCCCAAGAAGTAGTGCCTCTACTACCCGGTGACGACTTAACGTCACTGCACGAACGCATCAAGCAAACCGAACGCCGCCAATTGGTAGACGTGGTCGCCAAGCTGGCTTGCCCGTGAGTAGCCGCAAACCCATTAGACGCGCCTTATTAAGCGTCTACGACAAATCCGAACTCGTCGAACTGGCTAGTGCGCTGGCAGCAGCGGGTGCACAAATCGTGTCTACGGGTGCGACGGCAAGCACCCTGAAAGACGCCGGGTTTGCGGTTACCGATGTTGCTCAGTTGACTGGTAGCCCAGAGATGCTCGGCGGTCGCGTGAAGACATTGCACCCCAAAGTTCATGCTGGTCTTCTGGCTGACACAAACAACCCACAACACGTAGCAGACCTAATCGCTAACGAGACCGAAGTGTTTGATCTATTGGTAGTGAATCTCTACCCATTTAGTCAGACGGTTCGATCAGGTGCTTCCAATGAAGAGATAATCGAACAGATTGACATTGGCGGCCCTGCAATGATTCGCGCTGCTGCTAAGAACTTTGAATCTGTCGCCGTGCTTGTTTCACCCCGTCAGTACCCAGCTGCCATAACTGAAATCGCAAGTGGCGGATTCACCCAACAGGCAAGGCGTGAGTTGGCCACTGAAGCGTTTGGTGAGATCGCCGGTTACGACGCGGCGATATCTAACTGGTTTGGTGGCCGACACTTCACGGTTCACGGCACTTTGGTTGATAAGTTGCGATACGGCGAAAACCCGCACCAAGAAGCTTCTTTATATAGCGACGCTACGAACCCAGTCGGCCTAGCAACGGCCAAGTTGCTAAGCGGTAAGCCGATGTCTTACAACAATTATGTAGACGCTGAGGCTGCTCGTGCCGCGGCTTTCGATCACGTTGAGCCGTGCGCAGCCCTCATCAAACATGCCAACCCTTGCGGCATAGCCATTGCCGAAAACTGTCTTAGTGCCTACAGGAACGCCTTTGATTGTGACCCAGTTTCAGCATTCGGCGGGGTCGTTGCTTTGAACCGTCCACTTGATGTTGCCACCGCAAAAGCCATGGTTGAAACATTTCTCGAGGTAGTGGTAGCCCCTGCCGTTGACGACGATGCTTTAGAGGTCTGTAAAGAAAAGTCAGGGCTGCGAGTGCTCAAATGCACTGCGCCACACCCTGGTCAACACAGTGAAACTCGGTTCTTAAGTGGTGGTTTTTTGCGGCAACGGGCAGACGATGTATCGGCGAAGGGTGGTGACCCAAACGAATGGAGCCAAGTTTCGGGTGGTGAAGTCTCTAAAGCGGTATTAGCGGATCTGGAATTTGCCTGGCGATGTTCAAGGGCGCCGCACTCAAACGCAATCGTTTTGGCCAAAGGGCTGGCGACAGTCGGAATTGGTATGGGGCAGGTCAATAGAGTCGACGCTGTCGGTTTGGCGGTGGCTCGAGCAGGTGCGAAACGGTGCGTCGGCGCTGTGGCCGCGTCCGACGCTTTCTTTCCTTTTCCTGACGGTTTAGCCAGACTGATTGAAGCTGGCGTGATTGCAGTGGTCCAGCCCGGGGGGTCTATTAGGGACGGAGAAGTAATCGAACTAGCTCAAAAGAATGACTTACCGATGTTCTTTACGAATGTGAGGCACTTCTCACACTGACCCCTAGGCTCACGCCATGGGTCCGGGGCCGATTCTTACTGCTGTCAGCAATTACGCATGGCGATTGGGCGCAATTGCTCTCGCAATCTTCGGTGTCATATTGGTTGGTACTCGAATCACGGTTTTGCTACTGGGGCTGTTCTTCGCGCTGTTGATCGCCAGTTGGTTGATGCCATTGGTCGACAAACTCTCAGGGCGCATGAAGCGCGGATTCGCCGTGCTCATTGCGCTGGTGGGTTTTGCACTTTTGGTCGCAGCTGTTTTCGGGCTAGTAGTCGTGTCGATTGGTTCAGACTGGCGTGAGCTCTACACCCAGGCGAAAGCGGGCATTGCGCAGTTTGAAACTTGGTTACAAGGGCCACCGCTTAACTGGGATCTAGCTCAGGTAAACACCCTAGTTAGCAACGTTGAATCTTTCTTGCGAGAGCGCACTCTAGGTATTTTCAAGCGATTAGGTGGTGAGGCAGGGGCCTTCTTTGGGGTGTTTACCGCCTTGCTCGCATCGGTCTTCGTCTTGCTTTTCTTGTTGCTACAGCCAGCAAAACTTTTCGCCTGGTTTATGTCATGGATCTCACCGCGAGCCAAAGTCAAAGTGGGCACTTCAATCCGCATCGGATGGCGCGCGTTTAAGGAGTATTCGATTGGAATCGTCTTTGTTGCACTTTCTGACGCGCTAGTCGTTGGTATCGCCTTGGCGCTTATGGGAATCCCCTTAGCGGCCCCCTTAGCGGTCTTGGTGTTTTTTGGTGCCTTCATACCTGTTGTAGGTGCCCCCATTGCCATGTTAATTGCCGTCTTCGTCGCGCTGGCAACGAAAGGCCCGCTTTACGCGCTGCTGGTTCTTGGTTTGATCGTGTTGGTCGGCCAACTTGAGGGACATATCTTCCAGCCGCTGATTTTGGGTAAGGCCCTATCGACGCATCCATTGACCATCTTGTTGACGGTGGCAATAGGCACGGCCTATGCGGGCATCATCGGCGCTTTGATTGCCGTGCCGATTGTGATTACCATCTACGACATCGCTAAGTATCTGACCAACCGAGAGAGTTTTGAAGGCAAGGTAACGGTATACAAACCGCCCAGCTAATGGACGGGCTCTCGCTCGCACGCACCACCAAAATTGCGCTGGCTGAACGTGTGTCAGTTCTTGCTAAGCGTGGAGTCCACGTGGGTTTGGGCACCGTATTGGTCGGTGATGACCCAGGTAGTCATTCTTATGTCGCCGGCAAACATCGAGATTGTGCTGAGGTTGGTATCTCTTCGATCAGGCGCGACTTACCAGCAAACATCGAGGCGACGGATTTTTTTAGTGTCATAGAAGAACTAAATACCGATAACCAAGTGACGGGTTTCATCGTTCAACTGCCTTTACCTGCTCACTTAGATGCTGATGCAGCACTAGCCGCGGTGGCACCAAAGAAAGATGCTGACGGGCTTAACCCGTTTAACTTAGGTCAGCTGATGTTGGGGGCACCTGGCCCAAGACCTTGCACACCAAGGGCCATTCTTGAATTACTTCAAACATACGACGTGCCTCTTGCCGGCGCCAACGTGGTAATTATCGGACGGGGTACAACGGTTGGCCGTCCTCTATCGGTTTTATTGTCACAAACTGGCATAGATGCCACCGTCACTATTTGTCATTCGCGCACCAAAGACTTAAGCGAGATCGCGGTGAAGGCAGATGTGCTCATCGCTGCAATCGGGCGACCTGGTTTTGTCACGAAATCAATGGTCAAGCCGGGTGCCTGTGTGGTTGATGTTGGGCTGACTAGAACTAACGAGGGTTTGCTTGGTGACGTCGCACCAGATGCTCTAGAAGTGGCAGGCAAGCTCACGCCAGTGCCTGGTGGGGTTGGCCCGATGACTCGCGCGATGCTGTTAAGCAACGTGATCGAATTAGCTGAAGCACATGGGTAGAAGGCCGCAGCCACTCGAATCTTGGTGGCCGTCGTTAAGTTCCTTATTCACGCTACTAGTAGGTATCGGGTTTGTAACCATGGGTTATTTTCGATTTGGCCTGCTGGTAATCGCTGCAGCTGCAGTGGTGGCTTTCGTGTTGAGACTGCGCCTAAGTGATGCTGCAGCTGGCATGTTGGTCGTGCGTTCGCGCAAAGCTGATTTAGTGGTTTTGGGTGTCTTAAGTGCCGGCCTGGTGTTACTGGCTATTTGGGTGCCCGCACCGCGCTAAAGCCGCGTTTAAGTACAATCACGCCAGTGAGTTCTAGTAGCAAATCTGCACGAAAAACTGTGTCGGTCATTGGTGCAGGCTTTTACGGCTCGATGACTGCCTTGCACCTAGCCGAATATGACATTTTCGAGAAGGTCGTTCTTACCGACGTGGTTGAGGGCAAGCCCGAGGGCATAGCGCTCGATATAAATCAAAGCCGAGCGATCGAAGGCTTTGAGACCAAGCTCGTGGGACAAACCACCACACCTGACGGCGGCGGCTACCAAGCGATTGCTGGCTCGGCAATCGTGATCATCACCGCTGGGTTACCCCGCAAGCCGGGTATGAGTCGCATGGATCTTCTTGAGACAAACGCAAAAATCGTGCGGGGTGTGGCTGAGAACGTCAAGAAGTACGCGCCAGAGGCTGTCGTCATAGTGGTTTCAAATCCGTTAGATGAGATGACTGCATTGGCCCAAATCGCTACCGGGTTCCCTCATAGCCGTGTCATGGGACAAGCCGGCATGTTGGACACAGCGCGCTTTACCTATTTCGTGGCCGAGGCAACTCAAACCCCAATTACCGACGTCAAGACCCTGACCTTGGGCTCACACGGGGACACCATGGTGCCGGTGCCTTCACGCTCGAGAGTCGCGGGTAAACCACTAAGCGATGTGCTACCGCAAGCAGAGGTTGATGCGATAGTCGAGCGAACTCGCAACGGTGGTGCCGAAATCGTCGGTCTTTTAAAGACTGGTAGTGCCTACTTCGCACCCTCGGTTGCTGCAGCTCGAATGGCCAAAGCGGTCGCAACTGATTCGGGTGAGGTCATGCCCGTTTGTGCTTGGGTCGATGGTGAATTTGGAATCTCAGGTGTCTACCTCGGGGTAGAAGCCGAACTTGGTGCCGGTGGCATTCGCAAGGTCGTGCAAACAACTTTGACAGAAGCTGAACTAAGTGCATTAGAAGTCGCAGCTGAGGCGGTGCGCGCCAAACAAGCAGATGTGAAGGGTATGTAATTTGGCCAAGATAAAGGTCGCTAACCCGGTAGTAGATCTTGACGGTGACGAGATGACTCGCATCATCTGGGCGTTCATTAAAGACGAATTGATTTTGCCCTATCTCGATATCGAGCTTGACTATTACGACCTTGGCATAGAAAACCGAGATGCCACTGACGACCAAGTCACGATCGATGCCGCCATGGCAATTAAGAAGCACGGCGTGGGCGTCAAATGCGCAACCATCACCCCCGACGAGGCACGGGTGAAAGAGTTTGGTCTAAAGAAGATGTGGAAGTCACCGAACGGAACAATCCGAAACATTTTGGGTGGTGTGATATTCCGTGAGCCCATCATCATCTCTAATGTGCCGAGGCTGGTGCCCACTTGGACAAAACCCATAGTCATCGGGCGTCATGCCCATGCTGACCAATACCGGGCCACTGATTTTGTGGTGCCGAAAGCAGGCAAGCTTACGCTGACGTTTAAGCCAGACGATGCAAGTGAGCCAATGGAATTCGAGGTCACGAAGTTCGGCCCCGATGGTGGGGTGGCCTTGGGCATGTACAACTATGACGATTCGATTCGTGAGTTTGCACAAGCTTCGTTGCGATATGGGTTATTGCGGGGTTATGACGTTTATATGTCCACCAAAAACACTATTTTGAAGGCATACGATGGTTGCTTTAAAGATATTTTTGCAGAAGTTTATGATAAAGAATTCAAGGCCGAGTTCGAAAAGGCTGGCATTAAGTACGAGCATCGCTTGATAGACGACATGGTCGCCTCAGCCCTGAAGTGGGACGGGGGCTACGTCTGGGCGTGCAAGAACTATGACGGTGACGTGCAAAGTGACATGGTCGCGCAAGGTTTCGGTTCGCTAGGGCTGATGACGAGCGTCTTGATGACTGCCGACGGGCGCACCGTTGAGTCTGAGGCTGCGCATGGCACGGTTACTCGCCATTTTCGTGATCACCAGGCGGGTAAGCCAACCTCTACTAACCCGATTGCTTCTATTTTCGCCTGGACTCGAGGGCTGGCCCACCGGGGAAAGATCGACGGCACGCCAGGGGTAACCATGTTCGCCGACACGCTAGAAAGCACCTGTATTTCAACGGTTGAGTCGGGGGACATGACAAAAGACCTAGCTCGGCTAATCTCTGCAGAACATAAATGGATGACGACGCAAGAGTTCTTGGGTGCGGTCAAAACGAATCTTGATCGCAAAATGGAAGCGGTGACTCAGTAGGGCTTTTTTGCCCGAAAACATGACTGATCTCTGGGTCAACATCCTCGCGGTGTTCATCTTCGTGCTCATCGGTGGGTTCTTCGCCGCGGCCGAGATAGCACTGGTTTCTTTGCGCGCCGCGCAGGTGAAACGGCTTGCTGCCACGGCTGGCAAACGCGGTTCAATCTTGGGGCGCCTTGAGCGAGATCCGAATAGGTTCCTTTCGACCGTGCAGGTTGGCGTCACGTTGGCTGGTTTCTTGGCAGCCGGTTTCGGTGCCTCGCGAATCGCTCCCTACCTAACACCGGTTTTCGATCGGGTCATGCCCGAGAACTTGGGTGCCACTCTTTCGTTCTTGCTGGTCACGTTGGTGATTGCGTACGTGTCGTTAGTGCTCGGCGAATTGGTTCCGAAGCGACTAGCCATGCAAAGGGCCGAACGAATTGCTCTTTGGGTTGCGGCCCCGATTGATTTCGTCTCGCGCATCACCCGTCCATTCATTTGGGTGTTATCGGTTTCGACTGACGCATTGGTTCGTGTTTTTGGTGGCAACCCTGATATTTCCAAGGCTGAGATCACCAACAACGAACTTCGTGAGTTGATTCTCGAGCACAGCTCACTTTCGCCCGATGAGCGCAAGGTGATCAACGACGTATTCGAAGCTGGTGAGGCGAACTTGCGTGAAGTCATGGTGCCTCGCACTGAAGTGGAGTTCATAGACGGTGAAGAGACATTCGCCGAAGCTCTAAAGTCGGTTGAGTCTTTGCCATTCTCTCGTTACCCGGTCTCATTGGAGTCCCCTGACGAAGTCGCGGGTTTCGTTCATGTGAGAGATATCTACAAATTTGCCGAAGAGTCACCCCAAGCCAAGGTCGCAAGCCGGGTGCGCAACATCGCCCACCTGCCCGACACTGTTAACGTGATGGACGCACTTACCACCATGCGTAAAGAGAACCGTCACTTGGCCATCGTGACCGATGAATATGGCGGCACTGCGGGCATCGTCACGCTAGAAGACTTAGTCGAAGAGTTGATAGGGGACATCAAAGACGAATACGACACCCGACCTCTTACCGCGGTGTCCTCACCTACCGGCGAGATAATCGTTGACGGCCTTACCAATTTGTCAGAATTTGAAGAGTTAGCCGGTTTTGAATTACCTGAAGGCCCCTACGAGACTGTGGCTGGCTATGTAATTGCTGAAACTGGGGCTCTGCCGAAAGTAGGGGATTTCGTCGAGATTTCGAATCATCGCCTCAGCGTGGTCGAACTAGATGGTAGGCGAATCGCCCGCGTGCGCGTAAGAGAGCTACCAAAGAAGATCAAGGCCGCCGAAGGCGCATGAAACTAAGGGTGCTGTCTGGCATTCAGCCAACGGCTGATTCGTTTCACTTAGGTAATTGGCTTGGCGCCTTACGCCAGTGGGTCAGATTGCAAGACACTCACGACGCGTTTTATTGCATCGTTGATCAGCACGCGATTACCGGCAACTACGACCCGAAGTTATTGGCAGATAGAACTCTTTCTGCTTTCGCGCAGTTGCTAGCACTTGGCCTTGACCCCCAAAAATCGACGATTTTCGTTCAAAGTCACGTGCCCGAGCATTCGCAATTGCAATGGGTGCTTTCTTGTTTGACGGGGTTCGGCGAGGCATCACGCATGACTCAGTTCAAGGACAAGTCACAAAAGGACGGGGCCGAGCGGGCCACCGTTGGTTTGTTCACTTACCCGATTTTGCAGGCGGCAGATATTTTGATTTATCGAGCGAATCAGGTGCCTGTTGGTGAAGACCAAAAACAACATTTAGAGCTCACGCGTGATTTGGCTCAGCGCTTCAACACAACCTACGGCGAAACTTTGGTGCCACCAGAGACTTTGGTTTTAAGCGAGGGTTCGAAGGTTCTAGATCTCACAAACCCGTCCGCGAAGATGAGTAAATCAGCCCCGGCCGGTTGCGTCTTTTTGCTTGATGACGAGCCTGCGGTTACGAAGAAGTTCATGTCTGCGGTTACTGACTCAGGCTCAGCAATCGAGTTCGACCCACAAAACAAGGCTGGAGTAGCAAATCTCTTGACCATTTTGGCTTCTGTTTCGGGTAGGGGAGTTAGCGATTGGGTGAATGAGTTTTCAGGTAAGGGCTATGGTGAGTTGAAGAAAGCGGTTGCTCAGGCAGTTACGCAGCAAGTAACTGAGCCGACGCGCACGAAGGCAAACGAGTTACTTAAAGACCGTGGTCAATTGATAAAGTTGCTAAACGATGGGGCAGTTAAGGCAAGATCTGTTGCGGGCGAAACCCTAAACAACGTCTACCAAAAAGTCGGCTTTTTAAAATAAGGGGTTGGGGAGAATCAGCATCTGCGAGATGCTAAGGGCAAGCATGACCCCACTAACGGTGATTAGCGCATAGCGAACTCTGCGAATAGTGAATTGGCTAGAGATACCCACCAAAAACAAAATACCGGCCAAGAACACCGTGATTCGCACATACTTATCCCCTGTTATGCCTTGCTCGATTCCTTCAGCTTGTAGTCGGTCGGCCTCAGCCATCTTTTCTTGCCCGAGTTCAACGACTGGCCTTTCATAGCTCTCTAAGTCAAAGGGGCTGTCTGCATTCGGGTTTTCCACCCCGCCACCTGCGGTCCACTCATCAAATGCTTCTTGGAGTTCCGGTCGAAAAGTTTCGCGAGCAAATGCCATGCCGGCTTCGTCGTCTAGTAAGTAGGCCATCCACCAACTATTGAACGTGCTCTGGTTCAAGTTTTGTACCTCTAGGGCCGTCAGTAGCAACGAATCCGCGTCGGTTCGTATCTGACCCGCCTCTGCGAAGGCAATACGTGAGTCGGTTCCGTACTGAGCCGCGGCAAACCCACACCAGGCAGCAGCGATGGTTACCACTGCTAGCAGCAGCGCCTCGACTATCTGAATCGCCCTGGTTCGACCACTCGGCGCTAAATGCCCTTGCTCTTCGGCCGTCTCTTTATGTCTTTTCTGGTGTTCAGCAACCTCGAGTGCGCTTAGGCCTTCGCTCACTGCGCCAATCTAGATGAGGTTCCTTCATTAAGGGGTGCATCGAAGGTGTCTTAACCTGCCCCAATGGCTGAAGACCGTGACCGCACCCTCGGGTCATCGATCATCTCTGGCCACAAACGCTGGGAACTAGTCGTTGCTCTGGCCTTCATTTGGCTGATGGACACATTGCTTTCTGACCAGATTCGAGCGACCGACGTGTTGGGCCGAACGCAAAAAGCCTGGGTTCAGAACTTCGAAATAGTCAGTGTGTTCGTTTTAATCGCAGTGACTATCGTTCTGGTGATAGCCATTTGGCGCCCTTACCCCCCAGCAATCGTGCCGGCGGTGGCAGTTTTTCTTGGCTTCTCAATATTGCAGTTGATAGTCAATGTGTTTTCGATGCTTACCACGACCCACGTTGCGGGCAGTAAGTCATTACTCGAACTGTGGGACGTCTTCGCCGTCTACTTCATGAGCGTTTTCATATTCACCGTTGTTTACATATTCATGGACTACATCACCAAGGGCGGCGCCTTCGTTTGGCCAAGCCGCGAAGGTCAAGAACCTATGAAGCCGATGTTTCTCGACTATTTGTTTATCGCGTTGAATACGAACTCCACCTATGGCCCAACCTCAGAAGCCGTCGTTTCGAGGCCCACGAAACTATTGATGGCACTACAGACCTTATTGGCTGTCTTGATGCTGACGGTGCTGATCGCCCGATCAGTTTCAGTCGTTAGCGGCTAGCAGGTAGGCCGGCAGCCTCATTGGGCCGGTAGCCGTAGATACCCTCTTTTCGCATTTCTTCATCAACTGGCGGGGTGCCCTCTATCGCGCCGTTGTCTTCTTCGATTGACTTACGAAAGCCGATTTTCGAGCCAAGCCAGATCAACGGGTCGTACTTACCGCTGACCACACGTTCTTTCATCGGAATGATTCCGTTGTCTGTGATCTTGATGTGCTCGGGGCATACCTCAGTGCAGCACTTGGTGATGTTGCAATAGCCAAGACCTAGGTCTTCTTGGGCTAAGTCGCGGCGATCGATTTCATCTAACGGGTGCATGCTGAGTTCGGCAGTTCGAATGAACAGTCGTGGCCCGGCAAACGCGTACTTATTGTCTTGGTGGTCGCGAATTACATGGCAGGTGTCTTGACATAGAAAACACTCGATGCATTTGCGAAACTCTTGACTACGCGAGACGTCTTCTTGTGTCATGCGGTATTCGCCCAAAGCCATACCTTCAGGGCCCTTAAACGACGGCACCTCCATGGCTTTGGCGTAGTTGAATGACACGTCGGTTACCAGGTCGCGAATCACCTTGAAGGTTCGAAGAGGGGTTACAGTCACGACTTCTTCTACGGTGAATGAGTTCATGCGGGTCATGCACATGAGCTTGGGCATGCCGTTGATTTCGGCGCTGCACGAGCCACATTTACCCGCCTTACAGTTCCAGCGAACGGCCAAGTCAGAAGCTTGCGTTGCTTGGATCCGATGGATCACGTCAAGCACGACTTCGCCCTCGCTCACTTCGACTGCGAAATCTTGAAGCTCGCCCGCGAACTCATCACCTCGCCAAACGCGAAACTTAGCGGTGTAAGTCATACCGACGCGCCTAACTTGCTCATCTGGGCCTGACTGAAGTAATTGGACAACTCTTCAGTCTCGAACAACCCCGCAAGCTCTGCACTTAGTAGTGGCATATCTTGTTTTGAGACTTCTATGGCAGAAGAGCCATTTCTAACGACTCGGTTCTGGTCGAAGATGGCGTGAGCCAAGACGTTTACCCCTCGTAGTTCGGGGTTCATGGTTGGGTAGTCGTTTCGAGTGTGACCCCCGCGGGATTCTTCTCGGGCTAATGCCGAGCGAGCAATTGATTCAGATACCAACAACATGTTGGCCAAATCGAGTGCCAGGTGCCAGGCCGGGTTGTAGCGACGATCACCAGTGACTTCAATTACCGAAGCCTTCTTTCGAATATCGCGGATCTTCTCGATTGCTTCTTCCATTTCATCGCCCGAGCGAATGATTCCCACGAGGTCGTTCATGCACTGTTGTAGCTCGGCTTGCACCTGATAGGGGTTCTCACCCGCGCCATATTTAAAGGGCGCTAACGCGGCATCGATGGCGACTGCGATTTCTTTGTCGCCAATCTTTGGGTAAGCGCCATTGAGAGATTCGACGTAATCAGACGCCCCGACCCCTGCTCGGCGCCCGAAAACTAGTAAGTCAGACAAAGAGTTACCGCCCAGGCGATTTGAGCCATGCATGCCGCCAGCAACCTCGCCTGCTGCAAACAACCCCGTTACACCTACGGTCGCTGCGGTGTCGGGCTCGACGGCCACCCCGCCCATCACGTAGTGACACGTTGGGCCTACCTCCATTGGTTCTTTCGTGATGTCAACGCCAGCCAGCTCCATGAATTGGTGATACATGGACGGCAACTTCTGCTTTATCGCTTCGGCCGGCAGTCGCGAGGCGATATCTAAGAAGACACCACCATGCGGTGAGCCACGACCGGCTTTCACTTCGGCGTTAATGGCACGTGCGACTTCGTCGCGGGGGAGTAATTCAGGTGGGCGGCGATTGTTGTCGGGGTCGGTGTACCAGCGATCTGCTTCTTCTGGCGTTTCGGCGTATTTAGAACGAAAGATGTCAGGCACATATTCGAACATGAAGCGCTTACCTTCAGAGTTAGTCAAGATGCCACCGTCACCGCGCACCGATTCGGTGACCAAGATTCCCTTGACACTTGGTGGCCAAACCATGCCGGTGGGGTGAAACTGGACGAATTCCATGTCCACTAAAGCGCCACCGGCGCGCAGCGCTAGCGCGTGACCATCACCAGTGCCCTCCCATGAGTTGCTGGTGACTTTGAATGACTTGCCGATGCCGCCCGTTGCCAAAACCACGGCGGGTGCGTGAAAGCACAAGAACTTGCCACTCGAGCGCCAGTAGCCGAGCGCGCCAGATACCTTGCCGACACCTGGCACCCCGTCCAACAAGATCTCGGTGACGGTGAACTCCATGAAGACTCGCAAATTGATTTCCGGGTGCCCGAACTCTTTGGCGTCTTCTTGTTGCATGGAAACGATCTTTTGTTGCAAAGTTCTAATTAGTTCGAGCCCGGTGCGATCACCGACGTGCGCTAGTCGCGGGTATTCGTGACCGCCAAAGTTTCGCTGGCTGATCTTGCCTTCTTTGGTGCGATCGAAAAGAGCGCCCCATGATTCAAGCTCCCAGACTCGGTTAGGTGACTCCTTCGCGTGTAATTCAGCCATTCGCCAGTTGTTTTTGAACTTGCCCCCACGCATGGTGTCTCTGAAGTGAACTTGCCAGTTGTCTTTTGCGTTGACGTTGCCCATACAAGCAGCGATGCCACCCTCGGCCATCACCGTGTGGGCTTTGCCGAAAAGCGATTTACAGATGACAGCAACACGCAGGCCACGCTGCCTTGCCTCTATGGCGGCTCGCATCCCTGCACCGCCTGCGCCAATCACGACTACGTCGTAGTGGTGGTGCTCGACCTCTTCACCATCTATCACGGTGACTTCGTTCACGTTAGAAGAAATAGAAATTCGTAATGGCGCCAGTGGCGACGCTGCGGATGTATAGATCACTCATTGCCACCCAGATCAAAGAGACCCATGCAAACTGAGGGTGACGGGCATTTAGCTTCGAGACGAAAGTCCACATTTTGTATTGCATCGGATGTTTAGAGAAACTCTTTAACCTGCCACCAATCACGTTACGACAACTGTGGCAAGAAAGCGAATACAGCCAGAGCAACGCAGCGTTGCCGGCCAAAACCAAGGTGCCTACGCTCATGTGACCCCATTCACCTTCAGCATCTCGTAGTGCAATAAATGCATCGAAGGTAAGAATCGCGTTGAAGATAAGGCCGATGTAGAAGAACCAACGGTGCGAGTTCTGCAATATGAGCGGGAACCGTGTTTCACCTGAGTATTGCTTGTGCGGCTCAGCAACCGCGCAAGCGTGGGGCGCAAACCAAAACGAACGGTAGTAAGCCTTTCGGTAGTAATAACAAGTCAGTCGAAATCCAAGAGGGAAGGCCAAGATGATCAGAGCTGGCGAGAACGGGAACCACGCGCCTATCGGTTGTCCAAAATCACTAGACCCCGGCACGCAATTGACAGATAAACATGGCGAGTAGAACGGTGAAAGAAGCGGGGTCGTGTAGTAGTAAGCATTCTCGAATGCTCGCCAAGTCGCGTAGACGATGAAGGCCAAAAGCACCAAGAAAGTGATGGTTGGCTGCACCCAGTATTTGTCGGTACGAAGAGTTTTGAACGGTATAGGCGCCCTGCCAGCTGCAAGCATGCCGCCTGCAAGACTCGAGCGAAACTGCGTCAGGCTATTAGCCACGCCTCAGAGGGTAACGAGGTCAGGTGCGCTTTGCGACGGCGAAAGCGCCACAAGTGAGCCGAGGGGCAGCGCGTAACGTTGTGACTTTGACAACAACAGAGAGGTCGGTGCTGTCGGCCTGAAACGCGAATCAGAATCCGATTTGCCGTGGCGAGAGGTTTACACGCAGGCAGATTTGAGTTCAACTCCAGATGTCTCGCTGCCCGGGGAGTTTCCGTTCACGCGCGGGATCCGCTCAACCATGTACACGACGCACCCGTGGACGATTCGTCAATATGCCGGCTACGGCAGCGCGGCCGAGTCGAACGAGCGCTACCGAAAGCTGTTGGACGAGGGCTCAACTGGGCTTTCCGTCGCTTTCGATTTGCCAACCCAGATGGGTATGGATTCTGACGCAGAGCTAGCCCACGGCGAAGTAGGCAAAGTCGGCGTCGCTATCGACTCGATCGATGACATGCGACGGCTATTTGACGGAATAGACCTCGGTGAGGTTTCGACGTCAATGACGATCAACGCCCCCGCAGCCGTTTTGCTGGTGCTTTATGAGCTAGTTGGCAATGAAAGGGGCACTAACTCAGACCAGCTACGCGGCACGATTCAAAATGACGTTTTGAAGGAATACATATCGCGGGGCACCTACATATTTCCGCCAAGTGCCTCGATGCGCCTTACCGTCGACACGATCGAGTACGTCACCGGGCGCATGCCAGCCTTTAATCCAATTTCGATTTCGGGGTATCACATGTCAGAGGCCGGCGCGACACCCGTTCAAGAAGTCGCGTTTACATTGGCGAATGCCATTGCCTACGTCGAAAGTGCCATCGCTAGAGGGCTAGACGTCGACACCTTTGCACCGAGGCTTAGCTTCTTTTTCGTAGCCCGTGAGGCATTGCTTGAAGAAGTGGCCAAGTTTCGGGCAGCTCGCAGATTGTGGGCGCGGATCATGCGAGAGCGATTTGGGGCTAAAGACCCCAGGTCGCAAATGCTGAGATTTCATACCCAGACGGCGGGGGTGCAATTGAGCGCTCAACAACCAGAAGTGAACCTGATCAGGGTGACGGTGCAAGCACTAGCTGCCGCTCTTGGCGGAACCCAGTCTCTACACACCAACTCATTTGATGAGGCCTTGGGGCTGCCTACGACCGAAGCAGCGCGCCTAGCCGTTCGAACCCAACAAGTTCTTCAAAACGAGACAGATTTGATCAAGACCGTTGACCCCCTTGCTGGCTCTTACGCAATAGAGAAGATGACAGATGACATTGAGTCAGCAGCTGAAGTCTTGATCAAGCGAATAGATGAGCTAGGTGGCGCAATTGCCGGGGTGCAAGCCGGATTTCAAAAGGGTGAAATTGAGCAGTCGGCATATACATTTTCTCGAGAGGTAGAAGACGGCTCGCGTGTGATTGTTGGCGTCAACGCATTCACTGATACCGACAGTGCCCCTGAACCTTTTGAGCCTTTGCGCGTTGACCCGGCAATAGAGGCTGAGCAGGTAGCTCGCTTGGCGCAACTAAAGGCCGAGCGTGATGACAAAGCTGTGAGTCACGCCCTGAGTGAATTGTCTAAGGCGGCAGCCACCCCTGATACCAATGTGGTGCCTTTCTTGCGTGAGGCTTTGGCTAACAAAGCAACCGTGGGCGAAGTTTGTGACGTGCTCAAGAACCAGTGGGGCACGTACCAGCCAAGTGAGAAGTTCTAAATACCGACCTCAATCATTCTCGACTGCGATCCTGGTCACGATGACGCGATGGCGCTTATCTTGGCCGTCGCCTCGCCTTCGATTGACCTAAAGGCTGTAACCACCGTTGCTGGCAACACCACTCTTGAACACACCACCAAGAACGCCCTTCGCGTCTTAGAACTTCTACAAGTTGGCGATGTTCCGGTTGCTCGAGGGGCGCAAGCACCGTTGGCAAGACCCTTAGAGACGGCGCAAGTCATGCACGGTGAAGACGGTCTGGCCGGCACTGACCCTTTTGCCCCGCTCGTTGACGGCGCACACAGCACCCTCGTTGATTTGTCGGCAACAGAACTCATTCAAAAGGTAACGGCTGATACGAACGGCCAAGTTACTTTGGTCGCAACCGGCCCATTGACGAACGTCGCAACTTATCTGAACTCGAATGACCCGAATATTCGAAAACTAGATCGCATCGTGTTGATGGGTGGTGCCATTGGGTTGGGTAACTGGACCCCAGCCGCTGAGTTCAACATTTGGGTCGACCCTGAAGCAGCGCGAATCGTGTTCGAATCTGGCATACCGTTAACGATGATCGGGCTCGAGGTGACCCATGAAGCGATAGTCACCCCGTCCGACATTGAAGTTTGGCGTGAACTAGGGGCAATCGGTGAATTTGCTGCGGCGATGATGGATCACTTCGTCGGCTTTCACATAAGTGAATTCGGTTGGCCTGGCGCCCCTTTGCACGACGCGGTCACCATTGCTCACTTGATCGATCCAAGCCTTGTTCGCACTCAAGACATGAACGTGCAAATCGAGGTCGATTCACCGCTATGCCGAGGTCGCACGGTGGCAGACGAGTTGGGTGTGACTGGTGTTGCTAGTAATGCAGAAGTGGGGCTTGAGATTGACCGTGACCGATTCGTGACTCTAGTCACCGAACATCTTTCGTTGCTTGCTTAATACCTGCACTTTGCGCAGATAACATCAACCCAAAGCAGAGCATTCGCTCTGCGTGAGATCTCAGATAGGAAATTAATTGAGGCGATTGGTCAAGATCGGCGCTCTCAGCGCGGTCGCGGCTCTCACTCTTGCCGCCTGTGGCGGCGGTGACACCGCAACCGAAGAGACGACCGAAGTTGCAGTAGACGAAGTAGTCGCGGAGGCCCCGGCATTTAAAGCTTGTCAGGTAACTGACGTCGGTGGCGTCGACGACAAGGGCTTCAACCAGACGGCATACAAGGGTGTTCAAGATGCCGCTGCTGAGTTCGGTTTCGAGCCAGCCGTACTCGAGTCTCAGGCAGAGACCGACTATGTGCCGAACATCGACTCGTTCATCTCACAAGGGTGCAACATCATCGTGACGGTTGGTTTCTTGTTGGGTGACGCCACTCAGCAAGCCGCTAACGCGAACCCTGACACCTACTTCTCGATCGTCGACTTTGCCTACGGCGAGAATGAAGATGGCACGCCACAGATCACCAACAACAACGTTCTCGGACAGGTGTTTAACACCGACGAGGCCGCGTTCTTGGCCGGTTACTTGGCAGCTGGTATGAGCAAGACCGGCAAGGTCGGAACGTTCGGCGGGATCAACATCCCACCGGTGACGATCTTCATGGACGGTTTCTACCACGGCGTTCAGCAGTACAACAAGGACAACGGCACCAAGGTTCAGGTACTCGGTTGGAACCCAGCCAAGCCTGACGGTGGTTTGTTCACCAACAACTTCGAGAGCCTCGACGACGGTCGAACCTTCGCTCAGAACCTGGTGGACGAGGGCGCCGACATCGTGATGCCAGTTGCTGGCCCAGTTGGTTTGGGTTCGGCTGCGTTGGCTAAAGAGCTCGGTCCAGACCGACTCTTGATCATCGGTGTAGACGCAGACCAGTACAACTCTGACACCGCGAACCAGGCGGTGTACTTGACGTCAGTGCTAAAGAACATGGACGTCACCACCTACAACGCAATCAAGGCTGCCTTCGACGGCACCTTTGAAGGTGGCGTAACGGTTGGAACTCTCGCCAATGGTGGTGTCGGTCTCGCGCCGTACCACGACTTGGACTCGAAAGTCCCAGCCAAGTTGAAAGAGCAGATCGAAGCCCTCAAGACGGGCATCGTGGACGGCTCAATCAGCGTAAAGGGTTAATTAACTCGCACTAGCGAGTGCACTAGGGGAGGGCTCTGTACCTAGAGAGCCCTCCCTTATGTGTAACTGTCTAAGGTAAAACCGTGCTGCGATCAGGGGGCATTCGTTGACCCGTCTTGAATTGCGGGGTATTACAAAGCGGTTCCCTGGCGTAATTGCCAATCAAGACATAAGCCTCAAAGCAGAGCCGGGGCAAGTACTCGCACTGGTTGGCGAAAACGGTGCCGGCAAGACCACGTTGATGAACATTCTTTACGGGCTCTACCAACCAGATGACGGCCAGATTCTCTTAGACGACAAGCCTGTCAAATTCAAAGGCCCGGGCGATGCCATCGCTGCTGGCATCGGCATGGTGCATCAGCACTTCATGCTCGTCCCCGTATTCACGGTTTATGAAAATGTGATTTTGGGTGTCGAACCGACGGGTGCGGCGGGGGTAATCAAAACGAAGGTTGCACGCGATGAAGTAATTGAGATCTCTAATAGGTACGGTCTAGCGGTAGACCCAGATGCACTTGTCGAAGACCTGCCTGTCGGTATTCGCCAGCGAGTAGAGATCATCAAAGTGTTGTTGCGAGGCGCTCAAGTTCTGGTTTTTGACGAGCCGACATCGGTACTCACCCCTCAAGAAGTCGAGGAGTTCTTCGTCATCGTCAAAGAGTTACGTGACGCCGGTAAAACGATTATTTTCATAACCCACAAACTCAAAGAGGCAATTTCTTTTTCAAATCAGATAGTCGTGTTGCGAGGCGGCCAAGTCGTCGGCTCGGCTGACCCCAAGACGGTTTCTGAAGAAGAGGTCGCCGCGATGATGGTCGGGCGCGAAGTCGATTTGGTCGTAGACAAAGAAGTCGCTCGAGTTGGTGAAGTGAAGCTTCGAGTGCGCAACCTCATGGTGGTTGACGATTACGGGCGCCCGTTAGTGGACGGGGTCACCTTCGACCTAAAAGGGGGCGAAATCGTTGGGGTGGCCGGGGTGCAAGGTAACGGCCAGACCGAGCTAGTCGAAGTCATCACTGGTCTTCGTCAGCCCGCCAAAGGCCAAGTGGAACTTCTCGGTGTAGACGTGACTTTCAAGTCAGCGCGAGAACGGCACGCGCTTGGCATGGCCCACGTCCCTGAAGACCGACAAGACATGGGCATGGTCGGTGCCTTCTCTGTGATGGAAAACCTCATTCTTGATTCTTACTACTCGCCAACTTTCGCAGGGGCCATAACGCTCAAGCGCCAACCAATCGCGAAGAACGCGGTTGACTTGGTCGAGCAATTCGATATTCGGCCACCCATGCCCGCTGTTGCGGCATCGACCCTCTCGGGTGGTAACCAACAAAAGATGATCGTGGCCAGAGAGTTCAGTCGAGACGTGCCCGTGATCGTTTGCTCTCAACCGACTCGCGGTGTTGACGTCGGCTCGATTGAATACATTCACGCACAAATCGTTGCGAAGCGTGATCAAGGTGCAGCCGTCTTAGTGGTTTCAACCGAGTTGGACGAGGTGATCGCGTTATCTGATCGAATATTGGTGATGTTCCAAGGCCGAGTTGTGGCCGAGCGAGTTACCTCAGAGACCTCGCCAACCGAGCTTGGCCTTTATATGGCAGGTCGAACCAATTAGTGGCTGAGCAACCAGGGCGCGCAGGGCTAGACGCCAGAGACGAGACGCTCGGCCAAGAAAGCGTTCAAGGGGCAAGCGTTCGTGCCGCGGTGATGCAGTCGTTTGCGGTCGACAGACTCGATTGGCGAACCGCCTTTTTGGTTCCGGGCTTGGCGATCTTCTCAGCGTTGGTAATCGGTGGCTTGATCCTCATGGCAACTGGTTCGTCTTTCTCAGACGTCTTAAGCGCTTATAGAGCGCTCTTCATGGGCGCATTTGGTTCATGGCGTGCGATATCAGAAACCTTGGTGGCGGCAACGCCGTTGATCTTGGCTGGCTTGGCTGTCGCGCTCGCCTTTCGAGCTGGGTTATTCAACATCGGTGGCGAAGGTCAGATTCTCATTGGCGGTTTATTCGCCGTCATTCTCGGCTTCAGTATCAGCGGGGTGCCAGCACCGCTGCACATCACTTTGGCTCTGCTTGGCGGTGTGCTTGGTGGTGCCATCTGGGGTGCCATACCCGGTTACCTGAAAGCCAAGACCGGCGCTCATGAAGTCATAACCACAATCATGTTGAACTTCATCGCTTTACGACTGTTGGACTACCTCTTGTTGCGAAGCTTTATTCAGCGTGAAGGACGCAACGACCCAGTCTCTGAGAGCATCCTGCCCTCTGCCCAGTTGCCACGTTTTCTAACCCCGGTTGACCCGTCGTTGCGAGTCCATATCGGCATCTTCATCGCTATTGCAATCGCTGCGCTGACTCAGTGGCTGCTATTTAGAACCAAGCTCGGTTTTGAAATGAGAGCTGTCGGTGCCAACCCAGTGGCGGCTAAGTACGCCGGCATAAACGTGGGGCGCAGTTACGTGATAACGATGGCGATAGCAGGGGGAATGGCTGGAGTTGCGGGCGCGCTACAGATTCTTGGTGTGCTCGGACGTGCCACGCCTGGTTTCTCAGCCAGGCTCGGGTTCGACGGCATCGCCGTGGCGTTGTTGGGTCGCTCTAACCCGTACGGCGTCGTGCTTGCAGCACTTTTGTTTGGCGCTCTTCGCGCTGGCGGCCAAGAGATGCAAGCTACGGCTAACGTCGGTATCGACATCATTGCGGTTATTCAAGCTTTGATAATCATTTTTGTCGCCGCACCTGCGCTGATTCGCGCGATCTATCGGGTCAAGGCGTCTAGTGCGCAAGCGCCCATTAGCAAGGGTTGGTCGGGTTGAGCACGGTTAAGCAAGCCAAGGTGCTAACTAAAGGTCAAAGACGACGTGCGCAGATTCTTGGCGTGATCATGCTGCTCTTGTCAGTTGCAGTGGTGTGGCTATTCATACCCAACGCTGCGGGTCAAGCAACCTTTGGCTTAAGCACACCCGATGAGGCAATCCAGTTAGACCCGTTGGTGGTTCCGGCGACTGGTTCGCTCTGGTTCCTCGCTGCAGTTCTGGCATTTTTGGGCGGCACGCAGTTCTTTCGCGGGTTCCAAAGCAAAGCAACCATCTTTTTAGGGGTGGCGCTGCTGATCTTCGTGGCTGCACTTCTGGTGTGGGCGACCGCAGGTAAGGACTTCTCACTGATTGGCATGCTCTCTTCGACGATCGCTCGGTGCGTGCCAATTGCCCTTGGTGCTCTAGCTGGAATTCTCTGTGAGCGCTCAGGGGTAATCAACATTGCCATCGAGGGCATGTTGTTAGGCGGTGCCTTTGTTGGTGTAGTTGTTGGGTCGCTAGTAGGTGGCATCGGCGGCCTACTAGCTGCCACAGCAAGTGGGGCGGTACTAGCCTGGTTCTTGGCATTCTTTGCCATTCGTTATCGCGTCGACCAGATCATCGTCGGAATCGTCATAAACATTTTCGTTTTGGGCTTGACGTCTTTCTTGACTGCTCAAGTGCTAGTCAGCCGGCCTGATTTAAACGACGCACCCATTTTGACTGCCTGGCAGATCCCTATCTTGGGCGATATTCCGATAATCGGGCCGACCTTCTTTAACCAAACGTGGTTCGTTTACGCGACCTTCATTTTGGTTGCATTGATTGCATTTGGGTTGTTTAGAACTCGCTGGGGGCTTCGAACCAGATCTGTTGGTGAGAACCCCAAGGCCGCAGACACCGTTGGTATCAATGTGAACCGCACTCGCTACATAGCCGTCACTTTGGGTGGGCTAGTTGGCGGCTTTGCAGGTGCGTGGTTCACCATCGGCACGGTTGGTCGGTTCGACGAGAACATGACAGGCGGCAGAGGCTTCATCGCACTGGCCGCGATGATCTTTGCTCGCTGGAACCCAATAGGTGCTCTAGCGGCCGCGACAGTGTTTGGGTTTTCTGATTCTTTGCAGCAAAAGCTTGCAGTTTTGCAAGTGCCGATTCCGTCAGAGTTTCTAGCTATGGCCCCTTATCTCGTAACGATCGTGGTGGTTGCTGGCTTGGTTGGGCGGGCTCGGGCACCCGCCGCAGACGGGCAGCCTTACGTCAAAGAGTGAGCAACCTCGTCCATCAAGCGGGCATAGCCGGGCTTGATTTGATCGTTGATGATGCTGAGGCGTTCGTCGAAAGGTAAGAACGCGCTCTTCATCGCGTTGATGGTGAACCATTGCATGTCCTTTAGGTCGTAACCAAAAGCCTGGTTTAGCAACATGAACTCTTTTGTCATTGAGGTGCCTGACATGAGGCGGTTGTCGGTGTTGACCGTGACTCGAAACCCGAGCTTTCGAAGCATTCCGATCGGGTGTTTCTCGATAGAAGGTGCCGCGCCAGTTTGAACATTCGAAGACGGGCACATCTCGAGGGGGATTCGTTTGTTGCGAACATACGCAGCTAAACGCCCGAGCTCTGGCTCGCCATTTACTTCGGTTATGTCGTCGACTATGCGAACCCCGTGCCCAAGTCTGTCTGCGCCGCACCACTGGATTGCCTCCCAAATGCTGGGCAAGCCGAAGGCCTCACCGGCGTGAATCGTGTACTGGGTGTTCTCTTTTCTTAGGTATTCGAACGCGTCCATGTGTCTAGTGGGTGGAAATCCAGCTTCGGCCCCAGCAATATCGAAGCCGACCACTCCCTCATCACGAAACCGGACGGCCAGTTCTGCGATTTCGGCCGAACGCGCTGCCGTTCGCATAGCCGTAACCAATAACCGTGCCGTGATTTTCTTGCCTCGGTTGGCGGCTTCGGCTTCGCC
>VGAH01000004.1 GCA_016870945.1 Actinomycetota bacterium
GCGAAGTTGATTTCATGCCGGCAGAAGAGATCTCTTACATGGACGTCTCACCGCGCCAGGTTTGGTCGGTCGCCACCGCGATGATCCCGTTCTTAGAGCACGACGATGCCAACCGTGCCCTGATGGGCGCGAACATGCAGCGCCAGGCAGTGCCTCTGGTGCGAACACAGGCCCCATATGTCGGCACTGGCATCGAGCACCGCGCCGCATTGGATTCTGGCGACAACGTCGTTGCTAAAGAAGACGGCGAAGTTACTGAGGTTTCTGCTGATCACATAAAGCTACGCATTAGCGACGGCACTGAAGTGCTTTACCCATTGGCCAAGTTCGTGAGATCGAACCAGGGCACCTCTATTAACCAAAAGCCGCTGGTTAGCGAAGGTCAGTTAGTCAAGGCCGGCGAAGTAATAGCTGACGGCCCGAGCACCGACCGCGGTGAGATCGCCCTTGGTCGCAACTTGTTGGTGGCGTTCATGCCTTGGGAGGGTTTGAACTACGAAGACGCGATCATTCTTTCTCAGCGCTTGGTCGAAGAAGATGTACTTACCTCGATTCACATTGAGAAGCACGAAATTGACGCGCGCGACACCAAGCTGGGGCCAGAAGAAATCACTCGCGACCTACCAAACGTTTCTGAAGAAGTGCTGGCCGACTTAGACGAGCGCGGCATCATTCGAATCGGCGCTGAAGTTCTGCCGGGTGATGTGTTGGTCGGCAAAGTCACCCCTAAGGGTGAAACCGAACTAACTCCTGAAGAGCGTTTGCTGCGTGCGATTTTCGGTGAAAAGTCACGAGAAGTTCGCGACACATCTTTGAAAGTTCCTCACGGCGAAAGCGGCATCGTCATCGGTGTTCGCGTATTTGACATCGAAAACGGCGACGAATTGCCAGCCGGTGTAAATCAGCAGGTGCGCGTGCACATTGCCCAAAAGCGAAAGATCACTGAAGGTGACAAGTTGGCTGGGCGACACGGCAACAAAGGTGTAATCGCAAAGATTTTGCCGGTCGAAGACATGCCCTTCTTGGCCGACGGAACACCAGTTGACGTCGTGCTTAACCCTCTCGGTGTGCCAAGCCGAATGAACTTAGGTCAGGTGCTTGAGACGCACTTGGGCTGGATCGCAGACCAAGGCTGGAAGATCGATGGCGCACCAAAGTGGGCAACGCGATTGGGCGAAGGTCTTCGTGAAGTGCCAGCTGGCTCGAGATTGGCAACACCGGTTTTCGACGGTGTTCGTGAAGGTGAAATCACCGGACTTCTTGGTTCGACGTTGCCGAACCGTGACGGTGATCGCCTTGTCGGTGAAAACGGTAAAGCGCGATTGTTCGACGGGCGAACTGGCGAGCCATTCCCTGAGCCGGTGGCAATCGGTTACATGTACATCTTGAAGTTGTTGCACTTGGTTGACGACAAGATTCACGCTCGCTCGACTGGCCCGTACAGCATGATCACTCAGCAGCCGTTGGGTGGTAAAGCCCAGTTCGGTGGCCAGCGCTTCGGTGAGATGGAAGTTTGGGCCCTTGAGGCTTACGGTGCTTCTTACGCGCTGCAAGAGTTATTGACGATCAAGTCTGACGATGTTTTGGGCCGCGTAAAGGTTTACGAAGCGATCGTTAAGGGCGAGAACATCCCCGAACCGGGAATTCCTGAGTCCTTCAGGGTGTTGGTTAAAGAGATGCAATCACTCGGCTTAAACGTCGAGGTTCTTTCAAGCGATGGCTCGTCCATTGAGATGAAAGATTCAGACGACGAAGTATTTAGAACAGCCGAAGAACTCGGCATCGACCTGTCACGGCGTGAGCCGAGCAGCGTCGAGGAAATTTGATCAGGGGGCTTTGGCTAAATGCTTGATGTGAACTACTTCGATCGGTTGCGAATCGGTTTGGCAACAGCTGATGACATTCGCACCTGGTCGTACGGTGAAGTAAAGAAGCCTGAGACCATCAACTACCGAACTCTTAAGCCTGAGAAAGATGGTCTTTTCTGCGAGAAGATTTTCGGGCCCACACGCGATTGGGAGTGCTACTGCGGTAAGTACAAGCGCGTTCGATTCAAGGGAATCATCTGTGAACGCTGTGGGGTAGAGGTCACGCGAGCCAAAGTTCGTCGCGAGCGCATGGGCCACATCGAGTTGGCAGCCCCCGTCACCCACATTTGGTACTTCAAAGGCGTGCCCAGCCGATTGGGCTATTTGCTCGACCTCGCGCCTAAAGATTTAGAGAAGGTCATCTACTTCGCGGCCTACATGATCACGGCGGTTGACGAAGATGCCCGCGCACGCGACCTGCCCGACTTAGAAGCCGACGTTGCAAACGAGAAGCAAGACATCATCGACCGCGCGAACCAAGACATGCGCGATCGTCAAAAGAAGCTCGAACAAGACGTGGCCGACCTTGAGGCAAAAGGCGAGCGCTCAGAGATTCGTCGCCGCGTGCGAGAAAGTGGCGAGCGTGAGATCGCCTCTATTCGTAAGCGTGCCGAGCGAGAGATGGACGAGTTAGATCGCGTATTTGACCGGTTCAAGAACCTGAAAGTCCAAGACCTAGAAGGTGACGATGCCCTGTATCGCAAGATGCGTGATCGTTACGGCGAGTATTTCGAAGGTGGCATGGGTGCAAGTGCCATCAAGCAGCGCCTCGAAGATTTCGACCTTGAGTCAGAGGCGGTCAAGCTCACCGAAATCGTAAAGACCGGCAAGGGCCAGAAGAAGGCTCGCGCGCTAAAGCGCTTGAAGGTAGTAAACGCGTTTCGTCACACCACCAACTCGCCGAAAGGCATGGTGCTCGATGCGATACCCGTTATTCCGCCAGATCTTCGCCCGATGGTGCAACTAGACGGTGGCCGTTTCGCTACCTCAGACCTGAACGACCTTTACCGACGCGTGATCAACCGCAACAACCGCTTAAAGCGCCTGATGGATCTTGGTGCCCCTGAGATCATCATCAACAACGAGCGCCGCATGTTGCAAGAATCAGTTGACGCGTTGTTCGACAACGGACGTCGTGGCCGACCCGTAACTGGCCCGGGTAACCGACCTTTGAAGTCGCTTTCAGACATGCTCAAAGGCAAGCAAGGGCGGTTCCGCCAGAACCTTTTGGGTAAGCGAGTCGACTACTCGGGGCGTTCGGTCATCGTTATCGGCCCTCAGCTGAAGTTGCACCAGTGTGGGTTGCCCAAGCAGATGGCGTTGGAGCTGTTCAAGCCATTCGTGATGAAGCGATTGGTTGACTTAAACCACGCACAAAACATCAAGTCTGCAAAGCGCATGGTCGAGCGCTCACGCCCAGTGGTGTGGGACGTACTTGAAGAAGTCATCACCGAGCACCCGGTCTTACTAAACCGCGCCCCAACACTTCACCGCTTGGGTATTCAAGCTTTCGAACCAGTTTTGATCGAAGGTAAAGCCATTCAGATCCACCCGCTTGTTTGCACGGCGTTTAACGCAGACTTCGACGGTGACCAGATGGCCGTTCACGTGCCACTTTCTGCTGAAGCACAAGCCGAAGCAAGAATCTTGATGCTTTCGAGCAACAACATTTTGAGCCCGGCAAGTGGCAGGCCCATTACCACGCCAACTCAAGACATGGTGTTAGGCATTTATTACTTGACGGGTGAAACCAACGGCGCCAAAGGCGAGGGCAACGTCTACGGAAACGTCGGCGAAGCGCTCATGGCTTATGACGCCGGCGCTCTCGATGTGCAAGCCAAGATCAAATTGCGCTTGAAGGACATCGAGCCCCCAACGGGTTGGGTAGTACCTAAGGGTTGGGATTCAGGCGACCCGCTAGTACTCGAGACCACCCTTGGTCGCGCGCTACTTAATGAGGCGTTGCCGGCCGACTTCGCTTACGTAAACCGCGAACTCGACAAAAAGGGTCTTGGCGCAGTCGTTAACGAATTAGCTGACCGTTACCCGAAGAACGTGGTTGCTCAAACACTCGATGCTCTTAAAGACCTTGGGTTCCACTGGGCTACTCGCTCAGGTGTGACGATTTCTATCGAAGACGTTGTGACCCCGTCCAACAAAGAAGACTTCTTGCGCAAGGCAGAAGAGTCAGCCGAGAAAGTGCAGCGCAATTACGACCGAGGCACCATTTCTGAGGCCGAGCGTCGCCAAGAGCTGATCGAAATCTGGACTAACACCACCGAAGACGTCTCGAAGGCAATGGAAGACAACTTCACTAAAGAGAACCCGCTATATGTAATGGCGAACTCGGGTGCTCGAGGCAACTTGATGCAGATGCGTCAGTTGGGCGGAATGCGTGGTCTCGTCTCGAACCCAAAGGGCGAAATCATCGCGCGACCGATCAAATCGAACTTCCGCGAAGGCCTTTCAGTTTTGGAGTACTTCATCTCAACCCACGGTGCCCGCAAAGGTTTGGCAGACACCGCACTTCGAACTGCAGACTCTGGCTACTTGACGAGGCGCCTAGTTGACGTTTCGCAAGACGTAATCGTTCGCGACCAAGACTGTGGTACCGATCGCGGCCTCGTCAAGGTAATCGGTGTCAAGGGCGCAGACGGCAAGATGAGTGTTCACGACCACGCTGAGACCTCTACTTCGTCTCGCATGTTGGCTGAAGACGTTGTGGTTGGCGGCAAGACTTTGGCCAAGACTGGCGAAGAGTTGACGATGGCTCGAATCGAAGATTTGGTTGCCCAGGGTGCCACTGAAGTTCGCGCACGATCTGTCTTTACCTGTGACAGCAAATATGGGGTTTGCGCGATGTGTTACGGCCGCTCGATGGCATCTGGCCGCTTGGTAGATGTTGGCGAAGCCGTCGGAATCATCGCAGCACAGTCAATCGGTGAACCAGGAACTCAGTTGACGATGCGCACCTTCCACACCGGTGGTGTGGCTGGCGCAGACGACATCACTCACGGTTTGCCCCGTGTGGTGGAACTTTTCGAGGCTCGTACTCCAAAAGGTGTGGCACCGATTGCAGACGCCACTGGTGTAGTCAAGATCGAAGAGACTGACAAAGGCCGCGTAATCGTTGTGGTGCCAGACGATAAATCCGAAGAGATTGAATACCCGCTACACCGACGTGCTCGACTTTTGGTCGAAGATGGTCAACGAGTTGAGGTTGGCCAACAGTTAACCGTTGGTGCCGTCGACCCGAAGCAGATCTTGCGTGTTCTTGGTCAGCGACAAGCCCAAGACCACTTGATCAACGAAGTACAAGAGGTCTATCGCTCACAGGGTGTGTCAATCAACGACAAGCACATCGAACTGATCATTCGTCAGATGCTCAAGCGCGTCACCATCATCGAAGGTGGCGACACCACGCTGCTGGCTGGTGAGCTGGTCGAGAGAGCTGCATTCGAAGACGCGAACCGCGCGGCGGTGGCAGAGGGCAAGCGACCGGCATCTGGGCGACCTGAATTGATGGGTATCACCAAGGCTTCGTTGGCAACCGAGTCGTGGTTGTCGGCGGCGTCCTTCCAAGAGACCACCCGAGTTTTGACCGAAGCCGCCCTTTTGGCTAAGTCGGATTCCCTGCGAGGCTTGAAAGAAAACGTCATCATCGGCAAGTTGATCCCTGCTGGTACGGGGCTTGACGTCTACCGAAATGTCGAAGTTGAACCGACCGAAGAGGCAAAAGCTGCTGTCTATGCGGCCTTCGACGCTCAAGATTCTGTCGACTACACCTCATTTGGGCAGTCCTCGGGTGAGGCTGTTCGCCTTGAGGAATATGACGTGGGCGGCTACGGCCGGTAACGGCCAACGACCCCGAGTTAGCAGCCTTTGAGCCCTACTTGTAGCCTTTGGGCTTGAAAACCTCGAGGTAGTCCTCGGGGTCGGTGCTTTGGCGCCGTCTCATCCCTGATGTGTGACGCACCCGTCCACGTGTGGGCGGGGCAGCGACACGCCCGACCGCGTGGGTCGGCCAAAGGGTTGAGAAAGCCAACGAACACAACAACTTACGACTTAGAAAAGAAGGAGTAACGCGCGTGCCGACCATTCAGCAGCTAGTGCGTAAGGGGCGCAAGACCAAGAAAGCAAAGGTCAAGACCCCGGCACTAAAAGGTGGCCCGCAGCGTCGTGGTGTTTGTACTCGTGTTTACACGACGACGCCAAAGAAGCCGAACTCTGCATTGCGCAAAGTGGCACGCGTGCGATTGACCTCGGGTGTTGAGGTAACCGCGTACATCCCTGGTGTCGGCCACAACTTGCAAGAACACTCGATGGTTTTGGTTCGTGGCGGTCGTGTCAAGGACTTGCCAGGTGTTCGCTACAAGATCGTGCGTGGCTCGCTAGATACCCAAGGTGTGAAGGGCCGTAAGCAAAGCCGCAGCCGTTATGGCGCGAAGAAAGAAAAGTCATAAATGCCCCGCAAAGGCCCAGTCGAGAGAAAACCGACTACCCCAGACCCTGTTTATCAATCACAACTAGTAACCCAATTGATCAACAAAGTTTTGCAGCGTGGCAAGAAGTCACACGCAGAGTCAATCGTTTATGGCGCCCTTGAAGTGACCAGAACCAAGACGGGAACTGACCCGATCGCGACGCTAAAGCGTGCTTTAGAAAACGTGCGACCAACTTTGGAAGTTAGAAGTCGTCGTGTCGGTGGTGCTACCTATCAGGTGCCGGTAGAAGTGAAGTCAGCTCGCGCTAACACCTTGGCCATGCGTTGGTTGGTCGAGTATTCGCGCGAGCGTCGTGAGCAAGACATGGTTCAGCGTTTGGCGAATGAATTGCTTGATGCTTCAAATGGTTTAGGAGCAAGTGTCAAGAAGCGCGAAGACACCCACAAGATGGCCGAAGCCAATAAGGCCTTCGCGCACTACCGCTGGTAATTAAGGAAACTTAAAAAATGACCGTGATGACTGACAGAGACCTCGAGAAGGTTCGAAACATCGGCATCATGGCTCATATTGACGCCGGTAAGACGACCACGACCGAGCGCATTCTGTTTTACACAGGTATCAACTACAAGATCGGCGAAGTTCACGAGGGCACGGCCACCATGGACTGGATGCCCCAAGAACAAGAGCGTGGCATCACCATTACTTCTGCCGCAACGACTTGCACGTGGGACGACTACACCATCAACATCATCGACACCCCTGGCCACGTTGACTTTACGGTTGAAGTCGAGCGCTCGTTGCGAGTACTCGACGGTGCGGTCGCTGTATTTGATGGTGTCGCAGGGGTTGAGCCCCAGTCAGAGACTGTTTGGCGACAAGCTGATCGCTATCGAGTGCCGCGTATTTGCTTCGTCAACAAACTTGATCGTCTCGGCGCAGTGTTTCAGCGCACCGTGGACATGCTGGTTGATCGCCTAAATGCGACACCCCTCGTCCTGCAATTGCCAATCGGTGTCGAAGCAGACTTTCGCGGCGTAGTCGACCTAGTTGGTATGCGTGCCTTGGTCTGGCACACCGAAGGCATGGGCGATGAGTACACCGTCGAAGAGATTCCAGCCGACATGAAAGACGAAGTGCAGGCAGCCCGCGAGAAGTTCATAGAGACCTTGGCCGAGAACGACGACCACATCATGGAGCTTTACCTAGAAGGCAAGACCCCGTCCGAAGAAGAATTGATTGCAGCTATTCGTCGCGCAACTGTTACGTTCAAGGTCGTACCCGTTCTTTGCGGTTCGGCATTTAAGAACAAGGGTGTGCAGCCGATGTTGGACGCGGTCGTTCGCTACCTGCCATCACCCCTAGACATTGGCGAAATCGAAGGCATGGAGGTCGGCAACGAAGAGGTAAAGGTCAACCGAGCCCCTGACGAGCGCGAACCGTTCTCAGCCTTGGCGTTCAAAATCATGAGCGACCCGCATTTGGGCAAGCTCACCTACATTCGAATTTATTCGGGCACGCTCGAGGCCGGGACCTCGGTGTTAAACAGCACCAAAGACCGCAAAGAACGAATCGGAAAGATCTATCAGATGCACGCGAATAAGCGTGAAGAGCGCGACAGCGCCTCTGCGGGCCAAATCGTTGCAGTCATGGGTCTTAAAGACACCACTACCGGTGACACCTTGAGTGACTCGGACAAGCCAATCGTTTTGGAATCGATGAACTTCCCAGACCCAGTTATTTCGGTGGCAATCGAGCCCAAGACCAAGGGTGACCAAGACAAGCTCGGCACCGCGATTCAGCGTTTGGCCGAAGAAGACCCGACCTTCACCGTGCGATCTGACGAAGAGACCGGGCAAACGATCATCGCAGGCATGGGTGAGTTGCACCTGGAAGTACTTGTCGATCGCATGCGTCGTGAATTCAAAGTCGAGGCAAACGTGGGTAAGCCACAGGTTGCTTACCGAGAGACCATCACCAAGCCCGCACTCAAGATCGACTACACCCACAAGAAACAAACTGGTGGCGCTGGTCAGTTCGCTCGCGTGAACATCGACCTTGAGCCCACTCGTGGCACCGACAAACCAGGTTATGAATTCGTCAACAAGATCACCGGTGGTCGAATCCCACGTGAGTACATCCCATCGGTTGATGCGGGGGCTAGAGAAGCGATGGTGACGGGTGTCTTGGCTGGATACCCGATGGTGGACATGCGCCTTACCTTGCAAGACGGTGCTTATCACGACGTTGACTCATCTGAACTCGCCTTCAAGATTGCGGGTTCGATGGCATTCAAAGAAGCTGCTCGCAAGGCACACCCGATCTTGCTTGAGCCTGTTATGGCAGTAGAAGTGGTGACACCTGAAGACTTCATGGGCGACGTGATCGGTGACATCAACTCACGTCGCGGACAGATCCAAGCGATGGACGAGCGCGCTGGTGCTCGAGTCGTTACAGCGTTAGTTCCCCTCTCTGAAATGTTCGGCTACGTAGGCGATCTACGCAGCCGAACACAAGGTAGGGCGAGCTACACGATGCAGTTCAACTCTTACGCGCAGGTCCCTGAGGCCGTCGCGAAAGAGATCGTCGCCAAGGCGAGGGGCGAATGACCCCCAGCGGCAGCACAACGAAAGTGCACCAATCCGGAGCACAAGGAGGACAACAAAGTGGCTAAGGAGAAGTTCGAGCGCACCAAGCCGCACGTCAACATCGGAACCATTGGTCACATCGACCATGGCAAGACGACTCTGACCGCGGCGATAACCAAGGTGCTTCACGACCGGGACCCAAAGGGCAACCCGTTCACGCCTTTCGACCAGATCGACAAGGCACCAGAAGAGCGCGAGCGTGGAATCACGATTTCGATTGCTCACGTTGAGTACCAGACCGAGAAGCGTCACTACGCGCACGTCGATTGCCCGGGTCACGCTGACTACATCAAGAACATGATCACTGGTGCCGCCCAGATGGACGGTGCGATCTTGGTAGTAGCAGCAACCGATGGCCCGATGCCGCAGACCAAAGAGCACGTGCTCTTGGCCAAGCAGGTCGGTGTGCCAGCGATCGTGGTCGCGTTGAACAAGGTCGACATGGTGGACGACCCAGAAATCCTCGAGCTCGTTGAGGTGGAAGTCCGCGAATTGCTCAACAAATACGAGTTCCCGGGCGATGACATCCCAGTAGTGAAGGTGGCAGCGCTGCCGGCACTAGAGGGCGACCAGAAGTGGGGCGACGCGATCGCAGAGCTAATGACTGCAGTCGACGATTCGATTCCAACGCCAGTGCGTGAGATTGATAAGCCGTTCTTGATGCCAATCGAAGACGTCTTCACGATCACCGGCCGAGGCACGGTTGTCACCGGGCGTATCGAGCGTGGAATCGTCAAGGTCAATGAAGAAGTCGAGCTAGTGGGTATTCGCCCAGACAAGCAGACCTCGACAGTGACTGGCGTCGAAATGTTCCGCAAGTTGCTTGACGAAGGTCAAGCCGGCGAGAACGTCGGTGTCTTGCTTCGTGGTACCAAGCGAGAAGACGTCGAGCGCGGCATGGTGTTGGTAAAGCCAGGTAGCACCACCCCGCACACCGAGTTCGAAGCTCAGGTTTACATCTTGAGCAAAGACGAAGGTGGACGTCACACCCCGTTCTTCAACAACTACCGCCCGCAGTTCTACTTCCGTACTACGGACGTAACAGGCGTGGTGGAACTTCCAGGTGGCACCGAGATGGTGATGCCAGGGGACAACACTTCGATGAAGGTCGAATTGATTCAGCCAATCGCGATGGAAGAAGGCCTGCGTTTCGCTATTCGCGAAGGCGGCCGAACCGTCGGTGCAGGCCGAGTAACCAAGATCCTCAAGTAAGAAAAACGCTCTAGCGGTGAGGCGCCTGTCAACACAGGCGCCTCACCGAAAAAGCAAAAACCAAAAGAAGGGGGGTAACGGCAAATGTCAGGTCAGAAGATTCGCATTCGTCTGAAGGCCTATGACCACGAGGTAATTGACACCTCGGCACGCAAGATCGTCGACACCGTTACCCGAACCGGTGCGAAGGTGGCTGGCCCGGTGCCGTTGCCGACCGAGAAGAACGTTTACGTAGTTATTCGTTCACCTCACAAGCACAAAGACAGTCGAGAGCAATTCGAGATGCGAACCCACAAACGCTTGATTGACATTCTTGACCCGACACCTAAGACAGTTGACAGCCTTATGCGCCTAGATCTACCTGCTGGCGTCGATATCGAGATCAAGCTCTAAGGCCTACATAGATATGGAACGCGCCGTGAAAGGCATCATCGGGGAGAAACTTGGGATGACCCAAGTTTGGGACGACCAAAACCAAGTCGTGCCCGTAACGGTGATTCAGGCTGGCCCGTGCGTGGTAACGCAAGTGCGCACGCCAGCAACTGATGGGTACAGCGCTGTGCAGCTTGCCTATGGCCAAGTTGACCCGCGTCGAGTGAACAAACCAGACGCCGGTCACTTCAAGAAAGCAGGCGTGACACCGCGCAAGCACGTTGCCGAGATTCGAACGACCGACGCCGTCGACTACACCGTCGGCCAAGAAATCGGGCCAGACGTTTTTGAGGCCGGTCAGTTAGTTGACGTGACCGCAACTAGTCGCGGAAAAGGATTTGCCGGTGGCATGAAGCGCCACGGGTTTCACGGTTTGCGCGCATCGCATGGTGTCGAGAGAAAACATCGTTCACCTGGTTCGGTTAGTGCTGGCACCACCCCCGGGCGCACCTTCCCAGGTAAGAAGATGCCTGGTCGCATGGGTGGCGAACGTGTGACCACTCAAAATCTCACCGTTCACAAGGTCGACCCGTCACAAAACCTCTTGTTCATCCAAGGCTCCGTGCCTGGGCCGGTTGGCGCCATGGTGATAGTTCGCACCGCCGCCAAAGGTGCTGCGTGATGGCAGCTGAAGTGCAAGTGAAAACACCCAAGGGCACCAGTGAGGGCACCGTTAAATTGCCTGACTCAATTTTTGGCGTTGAAGTAAACGTGCCATTGATGCACCAAGTCGTTGTGGCGCAGTTAGCGGCTGCTCGTCGTGGCACGGCATCAACCAAGACTCGCGCAGAAGTAAGTGGTACAGGCAAGAAGCCTTATAAGCAGAAGGGCACTGGTCGCGCACGCCAAGGGTCTTTGCGCTCGCCGCAGTTTGAAGCCGGTGGTGTCGCACATGGGCCGAAGCCCCGTAAATATGACCAGCGCACCCCGAAGAAGATGAAGGTGGCCTCACTTAGAAGTGCGCTTAGTGACCGTGCGGCTTCAGGCCGTTTGCACGTGGTGAGCTCGGTGGTTGATTCTGAATCGCCCTCGACTAAATCCGCTGTGGCAACGCTGCGCTCACTTTCAGTAGGCAAGAAGGTGCTGGTTGTTGCAAGTCGAGATGAACTGACCTCATGGCTTAGCTTGCGAAACCTGTCAACCGTCGGGGTTTGCTCGCCGGATCAACTAAGCACTTTTGACGTGCTGGCTGCAGACGACGTTGTCTTTACCAAGCCAGCTTTTGACTTGTTTGTCGCCGGTGCTGCGTGAAGATCTATAACCCGCGTGACATCTTGATTAAACCTGTCGTGTCAGAAAAGAGTTATTCACTGATGGACGAGAACAAGTACACGTTCATCGTGCGCGATGACGCGAACAAGACCCAGATTCGTCAAGCTGTCGAGGCGGTCTTCAAAGTCAAGGTCATGAGCGTGAACACTCACAATCGCCCTGGCAAGACTCGTCGTACTCGCTTTGGTGTCGGAACCCGCTCTGGCTCGAAGCGAGCGATCGTGAGCTTGATGCCCGGACAAAAGATCGATCTTTTTAGCGGGCCGGTGAGTAGCTAATGGGTATTCGCAAGTACAAGCCAGTAACGCCCTCTCGCCGCGGGGCCAGCGTTGCTGACTTCACTGAGATCACTCGTTCTACACCTGAGAAGTCTTTGTTGCGCCCACTGCCAAAGCGCGCGGGGCGCAACTCGACCGGTCGGGTAACGACGCGACACCAAGGTGGCGGTCACAAGAGGGCCTACCGGCTCATTGACTTTCGTCGTGCCGACAAAGACGGCATACCGGCCAAGGTCGCCGAAATCGAATACGACCCAAACAGAACGGCTCGTATCGCGTTGTTGCACTTTGCAGACGGCGAGAAGCGCTACATCTTGGCGCCAGAAAAACTAAGTAAGGGCGACAAAATCGAGACGGGCCCACGCGCCGACATCAAGCCGGGCAACAACCTGCCACTTCGCAATATTCCGCTAGGCACATTCGTGCACGCAGTCGAGTTGCGACCAGGTGGTGGCGCAAAGATCGCGCGTAGTGCCGGCTCTGGCATTCAGTTGGTGGCGAAAGAGGGCCCTTACGCGCAGTTGCGTTTACCTTCAGGTGAAATAAGAAACGTTGACATTCGTGCCCGGGCAACCGTGGGCACGGTTGGTAACGCAGAGCAGTCGAACATCAGTCTCGGTAAGGCTGGCCGTAATCGTTGGCGCGGTCGTAGGCCATCGGTGCGCGGTGTAGCTATGAACCCGGTTGATCACCCATTGGGCGGTGGCGAAGGCAAGTCATCTGGTGGCCGCCACCCCGTTAACCCAGCCGGTAAGCCTGAGGGCCGCACAAGATCACCCAAGAAAGCAAGCAGCAAATTCATCGTGCGTCGACGCCGTACCGGCAAGAAGCGATAGAGGCCTAGATGTCAAGAAGTTTGAAGAAAGGTCCGTTCGTGGACGACCATTTGATGAAGAAGGTCGTCAAGCAAAACGAACAGGGCACAAAGAACGTTATCAAGACGTGGTCGCGCCGCTCAATGATCGTTCCCGACATGATCGGGCACACAATCGCGGTTCACGACGGCCGAAAGCACGTGCCCGTTTTCATAAGCGAGCAAATGATCGGTCACAAGTTGGGTGAGTTTGCACCAACTCGAACCTTCAGAGGTCACGTGAAGACCGAAGGCAAGGCGGGCAAAGATGCAAGCTAGAGCTCAAGCCCGCTACGTTCGAGTCACCCCGCAGAAAGCGCGCAGAGTCGTGAACTTGATTCGCGGTCTGCCAGCTGGTGAAGCGATGATGATTTTGCGTTTCTCGCCACAGAGTGTGAGCAACCAGATCAACAAAGTGCTGGCGAGTGCAGTGGCTAATGCCTCTAACAACCAAGGTGTTGACCCAAGAAACCTCGTTGTTTCAGAAGTTTTCGTGGACGAGGGCCCGACCATGAAGCGTTTCCGCCCGCGTGCTCAGGGGCGTGGTTATCGAATTGATAAGAGGACTTGCCACATCACCGTTGTGGTTGAACCCGAAAACGAGATAACGGCAAGACCGTCGATTCCGAAGAAGCGTCGCGCGGTAGCCCCCGTCCAAAAATCCGCGCCGGTCAAACCCGTGAAAGAGGCTGCACCGGTGACGTCAGATGCACCCGCAACGCCAGCGCCGGCCAAGAAATCAGCGCCGGCAAAGAAGGCTGCGCCCGCGAAGAAAGCCACCGCAAAGAAGGCTGCGCCCGCGAAGAAGGCGGCCGCCAAAAAGACGGCTGCGCCTAAAGCTGCGAAAGACGAAAAGAAAGAAGGCGGTCAGTAATGGGTCAAAAGGTAAATCCCAAGGGCTTTCGCTTGGGTTACACGGCCGATTACGCGAGCCGTTGGTTTGCTGACTCGACCCAAAAAGGTCAGCGCTACCGCGACTACATCGCAGAAGACATCAAGGTTCGTCAAATGCTCACCGAGGGCATGGAGCGCGCAGGTATCGCCAAAGTTGACATCGAGCGCACGCGCGATCGTCTGCGAGTCGACATTCACACGGCCCGCCCGGGAATCGTCATCGGTCGCCGCGGCCAAGAAGCCGATCGAATTCGAGCTGATCTTGAGAAGCTAACCGGCAAGCAAGTTCAGCTAAATATTTTGGAAGTTAAGAACCCAGAGACCGATGCGCAATTAGTCGCACAAGGAATCGCCGAACAACTTTCTAGCCGTGTGTCATTTCGTCGAGCCATGCGCAAAGGCATGCAAAGCGCGCTTAAGGGCGGTGCTTTGGGCATGCGCGTTCAGGTTTCTGGGCGCTTGGGTGGTGCTGAAATGAGTCGAACTGAGTTCTACCGTGAAGGGCGAGTGCCTTTGCACACTTTGCGCGCCGACATCGAATACGGGTTCTACGAAGCTCGCACCACGTTCGGTCGAATCGGCGTGAAGGTCTGGATCTACAAGGGCGAAGCGGCTGCAACCAAAGCCGAACGTGACGCCGCTGCTGCAGCGGCACGCCTTGGCGCAGGCCGCAAGCCAGTCGCGGCGCGCAGCGAAGCCGAAGAAGCACTGGCTCTAGCAATGGCAGCAGATTTATTGGCAGAGCAAGCTGGCCAAGCACCAGCTGAGACTGCTCAAACTGATCAGGCACTGGCTGAAGTTGACGTCGCAGCCAAAGAGGAAGGTGCCTGAGCATGTTGATTCCTAAGCGCGTCAAACACCGCAAACAACATCACCCAACCCGTGGTGGCACCTCTAAGGGTGGCAACCGAGTCATGTACGGCGACTTCGGTCTGCAAGCCCTAGAGCCCGCATACGTAACGAACCGTCAGATCGAAGCTGCTCGTATCGCGATGACTCGTCACATCAAAAGAGGTGGACGGGTGTGGATCACCGTTTACCCAGACCGCCCGATAACCAAGAAGCCGGCTGAAACTCGAATGGGTTCGGGCAAAGGTTCACCCGAGTGGTGGGTGGCCAACATTCGGCCAGGGCGAGTGATGTTCGAACTCACCTTTCCGAACGAGAAGGTCGCTGAAGAAGCTTTGAAACGCGCAGCCCACAAGTTGCCTATGAAAACGCGAATCGTCAAGCGAGCACCAAAGGGAGTTCAATGAGCGTCGGTACCAACGTAAACGAGTTTCGTGGCCTAACGAGCAAAGACCTCGAGCAACGTCTAAGCGATGCGAAGACAGAGTTGTTCAATCTTCGCTTTCAAGCTGCGACTGGCCAACTTGAGAGCCACGGTCGCCTTCGTGCGGTTCGACGCGACATTGCGCGTATTTACACGGTGATGCGCGAACGTGAGCTCGGTATCACCCCAACTTTTGAAGAAGGTGCCGCATGAGCAAGCACCCCGGGCAAACCGACACCACTCGTGGTTTTAGAAAGACCCGTGAAGGCACCGTGGTGAGCGCGAAGATGAACAAGACAATCGTGGTCGCCATCGAAGATCGCTTCACCCACCCGCTTTACGGCAAGGTTGTGCGTCGCACCAGCAAACTGCACGCGCACGATGAAGCCAACGACGCCAACGTGGGTGACCGCGTGCTCGTGATGGAAACCAGACCTCTTTCTGCCACCAAGCGCTGGCGCATGGTCGAAGTACTCGAGCGTGCCAAGTGATCCAGCAAGAATCTAGATTGAAGGTCGCCGATAACTCTGGTGCCAGAGAGCTTCTTTGCATTCGCGTCTTGGGCGGAACCCGCAGACGCTACGCAAGCGTTGGTGACATCGTGGTTGCCACCGTCAAAGACGCGCTGCCGGGCAGCGGTGTCAAAAAAGGTGAAGTCGTAAAAGCCGTAATCGTTCGCACGGTAAAGCAGCTGCGCCGACCCGACGGCTCTTACATTCGATTTGACGACAATGCCGCGGTTCTGATCAACCCAAATGGCGAACCGCGTGGCACTCGTATCTTCGGGCCGGTTGGTCGCGAACTTCGTGACAAGAGATTCATGAAAATCATCTCGCTTGCACCAGAGGTGATCTAGTAATGCCTAAGAACAAGAAACCGTCATTGGGGATCCGCAAAGGCGACACCGTGCAGGTGATGTCAGGCAAAGACCGAGGCCTTACTGGCACCGTTCTCTCCGTTGACCTAGAACGAAGGCGCGTAGTCGTCGAAGGTGTAAATCGCGTGACCCGCCACATCAAACCTGGGCGCTTCAAGAAGAACAACGCAAGCGGCGGCATCATCAATGCCGAGTCACCAATAGACGCCTCGAACGTCGCGATCGTTGACCCGTCTGACAATCGGCCAACCCGAGTCGGTTTTCGACGGGTTGAAGTTCAGAAGCGCCGAACCGACGGCACCACTTACCCGTCCACTCGCTCAGTTCGAGTGTCAAGACGCACAGGCACGGAGCTTTAATCATGTCGACTACTACTGAGCGCACCCCACGACTGAAGGCCACCTACCAAAAAGAGATCGTGCCGGCACTAAAGCAAGAGTTTGCGTTTAAGAACTCGATGCAGGTACCTCGAGTAGAGAAGATCGTGGTGAACATGGGCGTAGGCGAAGCGGCTCGTGATTCGAAGATGATCGAAGGCGCTCTGCGTGATCTCACCACCATCACCGGACAAAAGCCCGCACTTGCGAAATCGACTAAGTCGATTGCTCAGTACAAGTTGCGCGAAGGGCAGCCCATTGGCGCCTACGTGACCCTGCGAGGCGATCGCATGTGGGAGTTTCTAGACAGACTGCTGACATTGGCTCTGCCGCGCATCCGTGACTTTCGTGGTCTTTCACCGAAGCAATTTGATGGACGGGGTAACTACACCTTTGGCCTCACCGAGCAGGCCGTGTTTCACGAAATCAAACCCGACTCGATTGATCGAGTTCGCGGTATGGACGTAACCATCGTCACCTCAGCAAAGAACAACGAAGAGGGGCGAGCCTTATTGACTCGCCTTGGCTTCCCGTTCCGGGAGAAATAAAAATGACAATGACAGACCCGATTGCCGACATGCTGGCACGCCTACGAAACGCCAACATGGCCTATCACGAGAACACCACGGTGCCTTACTCACGCACCAAGCAGCGCATCGCTGAGATTCTCAAGCGCGAGGGCTACATCAATGATGTGCGCGTCGAGGGCGACGGCGTGGGCAAAGTAATCAGCCTTGATCTCAAATACGGCCCAAGCCGTGAGCGTTCGATTGCTGGCATAAAGCGAGTCAGCAAGCCTGGCCTTCGCGTTTATGCGCCCAAGAACAACTTGCCAAAGGTTTTGGGTGGCCTAGGTATCGCAATCATTTCTACCTCGCACGGGCTATTGACAGACAAACAAGCGAGCAAAGAAGGGGTAGGCGGCGAAGTGCTGGCCTACGTCTGGTAGGGCTTCGCGATGTCTCGAATAGGCAGAATGCCAATCACCGTGCCAAGTGGTGTCACCGTGCAGGTTGAGGGGCAAAAAGTTTCGGTCAAGGGGCCCAAAGGGGCACTAGAACTCGAAGTCCCTAGCCCTATCGCGGTCAAACAAGATTCTGGAACATTGACTGTCTCACGACCCGACGACGAACGCGACAACAAAGCGTTACACGGTCTTTCACGAACTTTGGTTTGGAACATGATCGTTGGCGTGACAGAGGGCTACCAAAAGGTTCTAGAGCTCTCAGGCACGGGGTATCGCGTCGCTCAAAAAGGTAAAGGCCTTGAGTTCTCTCTTGGGTATTCACACCCGATTTTGGTAGAGCCACCAGAGGGCATAACTTTTGCGGTCGAAAGCCCCACGCGTTTTAGCGTTGCCGGCGTGGACAAGCAAAAAGTGGGTGCAGTCGCCGCCGACATTCGCAAGCTGCGCAAGACCGACCCGTACAAGGCCAAGGGTGTCAAGTACGAGGGTGAAGTAATTCGCCGCAAGGCCGGTAAGGCGGGCAAGTGACGGCAAACAAGTTGTTGCGCACTAATCGCCGCACTGCATCTAAGAAGGTTTCACAGCGTCGTCGTCACTTACGTGTACGAAAGCGCGTGACGGGCTCGGCTGAGAGACCGCGTTTGGTGGTAACACGCTCTCTTCGTCATGTAACTGGCCAGATCGTTGACGACGCCCAAGGTAAGACTCTTGTTAGCGCTTCAACCATGAGTGAGTCGGTGCAGCCGCAAGGCAACAAGACCGATCAAGCACGGGCAGTTGGTGAGGCCTTAGCAAAGCGTGCCCGCGAGGCAGGCATTACCCAGGTCGTATTCGACCGATCGGGCTATAGGTACCAAGGACGAGTTGCAGCGCTGGCCGAAGGTGCTCGATCAGCTGGTTTGGATTTCTAACTAATGCGGAATAGAGGCTAGGTGGCAGAGAGAACAGAGGGTTCGTCAGAGCGTCGCGAGCGTTCGGGTCGCGGCGATAAGTCGAACTACATCGAAAGAGTCGTGGCCGTAAACCGCGTTGCCAAGGTCGTTAAGGGTGGTCGACGGTTCAGTTTTACCGCGCTTGTAGTGGTTGGCGATGGCAATGGCAAGGTTGGCGTGGGCTACGGCAAAGCCAAAGAAGTTCCGGCAGCCATCGCAAAAGGTGTCGAAGAGGCGAAGAAGAACTTCTTTAATGTTCCCCGAATTCAGGGCACTATTCCGCATCGCATCATCGGTGAGGCCGCAGCTGGCGTGGTTTTGTTGCGCCCTGCATCACCAGGTACCGGTGTTATTGCAGGTGGCCCCGTCCGCGCTGTGCTCGAAGCAGCCGGCGTGCATGATGTCTTGACGAAGTCAATGGGCTCTGGCAACCCGATCAACGTTGTTCATGCCACTGTCGCCGCACTAAAAGGTCTAGAGAGCCCTGAACAAGTGGCCAAGCGACGTGGCTTGCCGGTCGAAGACGTTGCACCCACTCACCTTTTGCAAGCCCAGGCTTCGAGTGGTGCTTGATGAGTAACTCCGTGAGAATCAAGCAGGTGAAGTCGGCTATCGGCGGAACCCACGCTCAACGCGAGACGCTACGTAGCCTCGGCCTAAACAAGATCGGCGCTGAGTCAGTGCGCACGCTAAGTGCTGAAGTCGCCGGCATGATCGATCGCGTTAAGCACTTGATTAAAGTGGAGGAGGTCAAATAACTTGGCCATCAAACTTCATCACCTAAGGCCCGCACCAGGTGCTCATAAAGCTAAGACCCGTAAAGGACGAGGCGAGGGCAGTAAGGGCAAGACGGCCGGACGCGGAACCAAGGGCAGCGGTGCGCGCACGACGGTTCGCCCAGGCTTCGAGGGTGGGCAGATGCCGTTGTATATGCGCTTGCCGAAACTGAAAGGTTTCACGAACCCGTTTCGAGTCGAATATCAGGCCGTGAACTTAGATGACATCTCTCGCGTCTTTCCTCAAGGTGGCGCGATCGGGGTTCAAGAGTTAAGCGCCAAAGGTTTGGCCCGTAAGGGGCGCTTAGTCAAGATTCTTGGCACGGGTGAGATGACTTGCGTGGCTCAAGTCTCTGCTCACGCATTTTCATCCAGTGCCGAGAAGAAGATCGTGGCCGCGGGCGGGTCGGTAAACCGGATAAGTAAGTGAACTTAAGCGGGTTACTTGATGCATTCAAGACCCCGGATCTTCGCAAGAAGATCATCTTCACGCTTTCATTACTTGCTGTCTATCGACTAGGCAGCATCGTACCGACCCCTGGGGTCGATTACTCGGCAGTTCAAACTTGCATCAATCAAGTACAAGGCAACTCGCTGTACAACATGATCAATCTGTTCAGCGGTGGCGCACTCTTGCAGCTAGCCGTATTCGCGCTAGGCATCATGCCTTACATCACCGCGAGCATCATCTTGCAATTGCTACGAGTGGTGATCCCTCGCCTAGAGGCACTGAAGAAAGAGGGCCAAGCGGGGCAAGCAAAAATCACGCAGTACACCCGTTACGTCACGATTGGTTTAGCAGTACTTCAGTCGACCACGTTGGTCACCTTGGCTCGCACGCCTGGCGCCTTGCTGCAAGGTTGTAACGAGCGAATAGTCCCTGACACATCTATTCCGGTTCTGTTCACGATGGTTTTGACGATGACAGCCGGCACTGCCGTAGTCATGTGGCTCGGTGAGCTAATCACTGCTCGCGGTGTTGGTAACGGTATGTCGTTGCTGATTTTCACTTCGATCATCGCTGGTATGCCTGGTGGGTTCGTTGCAATTCAGGCAACTGACGGCAACCTGGTGTTCGCAGCGGTGGCAGCCATTGCAATCATCGTTATGGCTGGTGTGGTCTTCGTCGAGCAAGCTCAGCGCCGGATCCCTGTGCAATATGCCAAGCGAATGGTCGGGCGTCGAATGTATGGCGGTGCTTCGACTTACATTCCTTTGAAGGTCAACATGTCGGGTGTTATTCCTGTCATCTTCGCCTCGTCGCTGCTGTATCTGCCCAGCCTGATAGTTCAACTTTCAGGTTCGCAGGCGCCATGGGCTCAGTGGGTGGCTCGAAACTTCTCGGTTGGTGACAGCGCGGCCTACCTAACGCTTTATGCGGTTTTGATCATCTTCTTCGCGTATTTCTATGCGGCAATCACGTTTGATCCGCAAGATGTCGCAGACAACATGAAGAAATACGGTGGGTTTATTCCGGGTATTCGGGCAGGTAAGCCAACGGCCGACTACCTCGATTACGTGCTTTCGCGCTTGATGTTCGTCGGTTCGATCTACTTGACGGTTGTTGCAATCGTGCCGTTCTTCTTCTTTGCGTGGCTTGGCGTGGGCGACAGGTTCTTATTCGGGGGTACAAGTCTGCTCATCATTGTGGGCGTCGGGCTCGACACCGTTAAGCAGATCGAGTCGCAACTTCAGCAAAGAAACTATGAGGGCTTTCTTCGGTAGATGATGCGTTTGTTGGTCATGGGGCCTCCCGGGGCGGGTAAAGGCACCCAGTGTGTGAAGTTGGCCGAACGCTTTGGCGTTCCGCATATTTCTTCTGGGGATCTCTTCAGGCATCACATCTCAAATAAGACCGAGCTGGGTGTGACTGTGCAGAAATACCTTGACTCAGGTGAGTACGTGCCTGACGAAATCACCACCGAAATGGTTCGCAAACGCCTTGACGAACCTGATGCAACTGCGGGTTTTATTTTGGACGGGTACCCGCGCACCACGGGGCAAGTTGGCGATCTTGATTCGATGCTTGCGACCACTGCTAGCGGGCTGAACAAGGTCGTGGTGGTTGAAGTGCCAGACGATGACTTGGTTGCGCGCCTTGCTAAACGAGCTAGAGAACAGGGCCGGGCCGATGACGATGAGAACGTAGTTCGGCGACGCGTTGAGGTCTACCAAGAACAGACAGCACCCGTCCTAGATCTCTACAAAAAGCGCGGCCAAGTGGTCGAAGTGACTGGTTTAGGCAGTGTCGAAGATGTTTTCGACCGAATCGTGACGGCGGTAGGCGCATGAACGTCTCAATTTGCTCAGTGGTATCATTTAACAAATATGCCCAAGAAAGACGGAGCCATCGAGTTGGAAGGGACGATAGTTGAGACCCTGCCAAATGCGATGTTTCGTGTCGAACTCGACAACGGGCACAAAGTTCTTGCACACATCAGCGGAAAGATGCGAATGCACTACATCAGAATTCTCCCTGACGACAGGGTCATCGTTGAGTTATCTCCGTATGACCTTTCGCGCGGCCGCATCATTTACCGCTACAAGTAGATCGATCATTTAGATGAAGGTTCAAGCCAGCGTCAAGAAGATGTGCGACAAGTGCAAAGTCATTCGTCGGCATGGCCGAGTCATGGTCATTTGCGTCAACCCACGTCATAAGCAAAGGCAGGGTTAGATGGCTCGCGTAGTCGGTGTTGACATTCCAAATGACAAGAGAGTTGAGATTGCGCTCACCTCTATATATGGCATTGGGCGGACGAGGGCTCGTGCCACCGTTGAAGCTGCCGGGGTTGACTTTCAGACGCGTGTCAAAGACTTAAGCGAAAGCCAGTTGGCTGCCATTCGTGAGTTCGTTGAGGCGAACTTTCGGGTCGAGGGTGACCTAAAGCGAGAAGTTACCGGTGACATCCGTAGAAAAGTCGAGATTGGTTCTTATCAGGGGTCGCGTCACCGCAAGGGTCTGCCCGTGCGGGGTCAGCGCACTCATACCAACGCGCGAACGCGAAAAGGCCCTCGCACTGCCATCGCCGGTAAGAAGAAGGTAACTAAGTAATGGCTAAAGAAAAGAAGCCGGCTGCGAGTGCAACTAAGTCGAAGCCAAGTGGCCCGAAAAAGCCCCGTAAGCGCGAACGAAAGAACATCGCCCAAGGTCAAGCGCACATAAAGAGCACGTTTAACAACACGATCGTTTCGGTCACTGACCCGCAAGGCGGGGTTATCGCTTGGGCATCTTCTGGCCAAGTCGGTTTCAAAGGGTCTAGAAAATCCACGCCATTTGCTGCTCAGTTGGCGGCTGAAGAAGTCGCTAAGAAAGCAATGGAACACGGCGTGCGCAAGGTTGACATCTTCGTAAAAGGCCCGGGTGCTGGCCGCGAAACTGCCATTAGGTCATTGCAGGCTGCCGGTCTAGAAGTTGGCGTGATTCAAGACGTAACACCGGTTCCGTTCAATGGCACCAGACAATCAAAGAGACGGCGGGTCTAGCTAATGGCGAGATATACCGGGCCTGACTGCAAGCGTTGCCGTCGTGAGAAGACGAAGTTGTTCTTGAAAGGTGCTCGCTGCGACAGCCCGAAATGTGCAATCGAGTCGCGCCCTTACCCGCCAGGTGATCACGGGCGTGGCCGCGTCAAAGAAAGTGAATACTCGATTCAGAAGCGCGAAAAGCAAAAGGTCGCGCGTATGTACGGGGTGCTCGAGCGTCAGTTCCACAACTATTACGAACAAGCTTCGCGTCAACCTGGCAAAACCGGTGAAAACCTATTGACCATTCTTGAGTCGCGCTTAGACAACGTGGTGTTTCGTTCAGGTTTTGCCAAGAGTCGAGACATGGCCCGGCAATTGGTGCGACACGGGCACTTTTTGGTCAATGGCCGACGAGTGAACATCCCGTCGTTTCAAGTAAGCGCCAAAGACGTCATCGAAGTCTCGCCCAAGTCAAGGGATCTAACTCCGTTCATCGTGGCAAGGGCTGAGGCCCCTGAACACACTTCGCCCGCATGGATGGACGTCGTACCTTCGACGATGCGAATACTCATCCATTCGTTGCCAACTCGCGCCCAGATCGATGCGACGGTGCAAGAGCAGCTGATAGTCGAGCTTTACTCGAAGTAGTCAAACTCGGCCCCCTAACTTGGGGGCCTCACACGCACGACTTCATATAGCGGTAGTCGTGAGGAAGGACGGGAATTGTGTTAATTGCACAGCGCCCAGTACTAACTGAAGAGAGCATCACCCCAACGCGCTCAAGGTTCGTTCTTGAGCCACTAGAGCCCGGGTTCGGTTACACGCTCGGCAACTCGCTTCGTCGCACCTTGCTTTCGTCCATTCCGGGGGCGGCAATAACGAGCATTCGGGTTGAAGGTGTGCCCCATGAGTTCACCACGATCGAGGGCGTCATGGAAGACGTCACCGAGATGATCTTGAACATCAAAGAGATCGTGGTTGCTAGCGATAACGATGAGCCAAGCATCATCAGACTGGTGAAATCTGGCCCAGGTGAAGCGAAGGTCTCAGACATAACGGTGCCTGCTGGGGTGCAGGTATTCAACCCTGATTTCAAGATTGCCACCCTCAATAAGTCGGGTCGCATCGACATTGAGATGGTCGTCGAGCGAGGCCGTGGCTACGTGACCGCCGCCCAGAACAAACAGTTCGATCAAGAGATCGGGCGTATCGCGGTTGATTCGATCTATTCACCGGTAACCAAGGTGACTTACAAGGTCGAGGCCACTCGTGTCGAGCAGCGCACCGACTTCGATCGTTTGGTGGTCGATGTCGAAACTAAGCCATCGATGAAGCCGCGTGACGCTGTCGCAAGTGCTGGCGGCACGTTGGTCGAACTATTCGGTCTAGCTCGCGAACTCAACGCTTCGGCCGAAGGAATCGAACTCGGGCCATCACCGATGGACGCTTTCGCTGCTGAGCAAATGACGATGCCAATCGAGCAACTCGACCTGACGGTTCGTTCGTATAACTGCTTAAAGCGAGAGGGCATTCACGTGCTAGGTGACTTGGTCGGGCGAAGTGAGGCCGACTTGCTAGATATTCGTAACTTCGGCAGCAAGTCAATAGACGAAGTAAAGGCCAAGCTCACGATGTTGGGTCTGCAACTAAAAGACAGCCCACCCGGCTTTGACCCAACCAAGAACCCCAATTACTACATTGACGAAGACGAAGACCTAACAGAAGACGAGCGCTACTAACAATGCCCAAGCCAGCAAAAGGTGCTCGATTAGGCGGTAGCCCGGCTCACGAGCGACTCATGCTCTCGAACCTGGCTACCTCGCTGTTTCAGCACGGCCGCATCACGACCACCAAGGCGCGTGCTAAACGCTTGCGCCCTTTTGCCGAGCGCATCATCACCATCTCTAGACGCGGTGATCTTTCATCGCGTCGAAAGGTGATGACTGTCATTCGAGATAAAACGGTGGTGCACGAGTTGTTCACCAGGATCGGCCCAGCAAACGTCGGTCGCGACGGCGGCTACCTGCGCATCATCACGATTGAAAATCGCAAAGGCGACGATGCGCCGATGGCTGTAGTCGAACTGGTTGACCCGGGTGCCCAAGAGGTAGTGGCAGAGGCCGAAGGTGTTGCTAAGTCTGCTGCCAAAGAGCCTAAAGAACCAAAAGACGGCGAGGGCTCAAAACCGCAAGAGTGAGCGAAGAGACGATTCGTTTACGAATCGATTTAGCTTATGACGGCACTGACTTTGCAGGGTGGGCCAGGCAGCCCGATCAACTCACGGTACAAGGTGCGCTAGAGAAATCTCTCGCGGTTTTGGCTGGGTCTGCAGACGCGGTGTTGACGGTTGGCGCGGGCCGAACTGATGCAGGCGTGCATGCGCGAGCCCAGGTCGCACACGTCGACTTCCCTGCAAGCGCTTGGCAGCAACTCAACAGCACCGCGGTCGAAAAGCTAAATGCGCTAACCCCGTCCAGTGTCACG
>VGAH01000005.1 GCA_016870945.1 Actinomycetota bacterium
AATGAAAACTTCGTATCAATCAAGGTAGATCGCGAAGAACGGCCAGACATTGACTCTATATATATGGAGGCAACTACCGCTTTGACTGGGCACGGTGGTTGGCCGATGTCAGTCTTCTTGACACCAGACGGGCGCCCCTTCTATGCGGGCACGTATTTTCCACCAACAGCGCGCGGTGGAATGACATCTTTTAAAGACTTATTGACCGCGATTACCCAAACCTGGCGAGAGCGGCGCGCAGAAGTTGAACAGGCTGCAGCTCGAATATCTGCGGCGCTTAGTGATTCATCACCTCGAGCAAATTCTGGTGGGGTGGCCACGAGCGCCTTGGTCGAGATCGATCTGTTGGGTAACCCTAATTATGCGAACCTCGCTCGCGGCGCAGTCGAAAAACTTAGCCGTCAGTTCGATGAGAATTCGGCTGGCTTTGGGGGGGCACCGAAGTTTCCCCCGTCCATGGTTCTTGACTTCTTGCTGTTGCATCACAAGAACACTTCGAATGAGCGTGCGTTAGAGATAGTTCGACAAACGTGCGAGGCGATGGCCAGAGGCGGGATCTACGACCAATTAGGCGGTGGCTTCGCTAGATATTCAGTTGATGCCAATTGGGTCGTGCCACATTTCGAGAAGATGCTCTACGACAACGCTTTGCTGCTCGGTCTTTATGCGCGGTTGCACGCACAAACTGGTAATCAATTGGCTCTTCGAGTCTGTCAAGAGACGGCGGATTTCTTGCTTCGAGATATGACGACGGCTCAGGGCGGTTTTGTAGCGAGCTTCGATGCGGATTCTGAAGGTGTCGAGGGGCTTTATTACGCATGGAACCTAAAGCAACTAGTCGAGGCACTAGGCCAAGAAGACGGCCAGTGGGCTGCAGAACTGTTATCGGTAACCAAGCACGGCACATTCGAGCACGGCCTATCTACGTTGCAACTATTGGTCGACCCGGCCGACCAACCGAGATGGCGCGTGATTAAGGACAAACTCAGCGAGGCTAGAGATACACGAATAGCCCCTGCCCGAGACGACAAGGTGATCGCCGCCTGGAACGGAATGGCTATCGCGAGTCTGGTTACTGCCTATCAGGTGACTTCAAAAGTCGAGTATTTAGAGGCCGCGAAGAGATCTGCAACCCTGCTTCGTGATTTGCATTTAAGTGACACAGGCTTACTTAAACGGGTATCTCTTGATGGTGAGGTCGGCTCACCAGATGGCGTGCTTGAAGATTATGCCCTCGTGGCACTTGCATTTTTCGCCTTGGCCGATGTCGAAGGCGATGACGCGGCCGAAGCATCGAATTGGCGAAAGCTCGGCAACCAGCTAGTTGCGCATGCACTCAAGCATTTCGTAGCCGAACAAAGTAAAGAAAAGTTGACGTTCTATGACACTTCTGACTATTCAGAACATTTGTTTAAGAGACCGCAAGATCTAAGCGATAACGCAACACCGTCGGGTAGCGCTGCGATGGCACGAGCACTCTTGTATTCCACCGATAGCCCCGAGCTAGCTCGCCTGGCTCTGGCTGGTGGCTTCGGCTTGATGGCAACTGCACCGCGCTTTGCAGGCTCTTGGTTGACGGCACTTGAAGATACGAGGGCCACAGCGTGTTCGATTACGGGGTGCACGTGAGAAGCCCCCTATATGCGCTCTATGAGAGAAGACTTCTTTCGAAACTGCCAGCCGATCGCCTGCCAAAACATGTCGGAGTCATTTTGGACGGCAATCGTCGTTGGGCACTAGATCAGGGCAGTAGCACTGAAGTCGGCCACCTAGCAGGTGCGCGCCACATCAAAGAGTTCTTGGAATGGTGTGACGAGGTCGGAATACCACTGGTAACCCTGTGGCTACTAAGCACTGAGAACTTGCATCGACCCGAACGACAGCTTGCAGCTCTAGTCGAAATCATCAATGAGACCGTGGTCGAGTTGGCGGCAACGGGTAAGTGGCGACTAAAGCTCGTTGGCTCGGTTGAGCTCTTACCTGATTCGATGCGTGAAGTAGTGAAAAAGGCTGAATTAGATACCGCGAATTGCACGGGCATGGTGGTAAACATCGCAGTCGGTTATGGCGGCAGACAAGAGGTCGTTGACGCAGTCAAGTCGCTACTTGTTGAGAGAAACAACAAAGGCGAGACGCTTAGTTCAGTGGCCGCCACCCTAGATGCAGATGAAATAGGCCGCCACCTCTACACCGGTGGTCAGCCTGACCCAGATCTCGTCATCAGGACTTCAGGTGAGCAGCGCCTCTCGGGTTTCTTGATGTGGCAGAGCGCCTACTCGGAATTCTGGTTTTGTGAGGCCTATTGGCCGGACTTTCGCCGTGTCGATTTCTTAAGAGCGTTGCGTGACTATGCGCAGCGCCAAAGGCGATTCGGGGTTTAGTTCGGCGCGTCGTGCTGCGGTAGTAACCAAGACGCTTTACCGTGATGACTTCCAGATGACCGATTCCCCAAGACAGACGAATCGCTAAATAGCGACTAGCAAGTGACGGACTCTTTGCAGCGAACTGTCGTGCTAGACACCAGCGTCTTACTTTCTGACCCACACGCCCTGCTTCGCTTCAACGGCCACGACGTCGTCATACCGCTAACGGTGGTCGACGAGCTTGAAGGCAAGCGCACTCACCCAGAGCTTGGGTTTTTCGCTCGCGAAGCATTGCGTCAACTAGATGACTTACGAACTAAGTACGGAAACTTAGACGAACCTGTGCCAATAGGCGACGAGGGCGCTCACCTCTGGGTCGAGCTTTCACATTCTGACCCGAGCTTGCTACCGAAGTCATTTGCACCAATAGACAACGACGCGCGCATATTGGCAACGGCCTTTTCGTTGGCGCAATCAAAGAAGAACGTCGTCTTGGTCAGCAAAGACGTGCCAATGCGAGTCAAAGCCTCTGCCATTGGGTTGCCGACTGAGGAATATCGAGCAGACGACGTACCACTCTCAGGTTGGACTGGTATGGCCGACTTGGCAGTAAGTCAAGACCAGCTCGACACATTGTTCTCGACAGGTTGGCTAGAGCATGACGAAGCAAGGCAGTTGATTTGTCATACGGGTCTAGTTCTTTCTGCACCCACCTCGAGCGCGCTTGGACGAGTAATGCCAGATAAGCGCGTGAAGCTTGTTCGGGGCGAGACAGAAGTTTTTGGGCTACGCGGGCGAAGCGCTGAACAAAGACTGGCACTCGATCTCTTACTCGATGAAACAATCGGAATCGTTTCGCTAGGCGGGCGCGCCGGTACGGGTAAGTCGGCGTTGGCCATGTGCGCCGGGCTAGAGGCCGTGATTGAAAAGCGCAGTCACCGAAAACTCATGGTGTTTCGTCCGCTCTACGCCGTAGGCGGCCAAGATCTTGGTTATTTGCCCGGGTCAGAAAGCGAAAAGATGTCACCTTGGGCTCAGGCCGTTCACGACACACTCGATGCCGTAACCACGCCAGACGTGGTACAAGAAATCATGGCGCGCGACATGTTCGAAGTCTTGCCGCTTACTCATATTCGTGGGCGTTCGTTGCACGACTCATTCGTGATAGTGGACGAGGCCCAAAGCCTCGAGCGAAACGTTCTACTCACGGTTTTGTCGCGAATTGGCGAGGGGTCGCGAGTGATCTTGACTCACGACGTTGGTCAACGAGACAACTTGCGCGTTGGGCGCCATGACGGGGTAGCTGCAGTCGTCGAACGATTAAAGGGCCATCCACTTTTTGCTCACATGACCCTCAATAGATCAGAGCGCTCACCAGTCGCAGCACTTGTTACCGAAATGCTCGAGGAATCACGCCCTTAAGCGGGCACACCTACTGAAATATTCGTAGCAATAGGCCTTAGTCGGTCTTCAAAGAAGTCGTTGCCTTTGTCGTCGACCACGATAAAGGCCGGGAAGTCTTCTACTTCGATCTTCCAGACAGCCTCCATCCCGAGATCGGGAAAGGCGATAACTTCGATGTGTTTTATGCAGTCGTGAGCTATGCGCGCCCCCGGGCCACCGACTGTGCCCAGGTAAAAGCCACCGAATTTTTCACAAGCTTTTGTGACCTCTGCACTTCTGTTGCCCTTAGCTAACGTGATGAGCGAGCCACCTTTGGCTTGAAAAGGTGCCACGTAACTGTCCATTCGGCCGGCGGTTGTCGGGCCAAACGAACCCGAGGGCAAACCGGTTGGGGTTTTTGCCGGGCCCGCGTAATAGATCGGGTGGTTCTTGAAGAAATCTGGCATCGGTTCGCCGCGATCAAGCATCTCTTGCACGCGGGCGTGAGCCATGTCTCTAGCAACGATCAAAGTGCCGGTTAGGTGTACACGCGTCTTGACTGGGTGTTTAGACAGCTCAGCCAATATCTCTGGCATCGGCCGGTTTAGATCAAGTGAAACGTAAAAGTCTTCTAGGTCATCTGGCTTAGTTTCGGGCAAGAACTTTGCTGGGTCTGTTTCTAGTTCTTCTAGAAATACCCCGTCAGCTGTGATTTTTGCCAGGGCCTGGCGGTCGGCGGCACAAGAGACGGCGATGGCAATCGGCAAAGAAGCATTGTGACGTGGGAGTCGAATCACGCGCACGTCATGGCAGAAGTATTTGCCGCCGAATTGCGCACCGATACCGAACTCTCGAGTTTGTGCCAAGACTTGAGATTCCATCTCTTCGTCGCGAAAAGCTTGCCCGAGTTCGTTGCCGTGGGTGGGCAGTGTGTCTAGGTATTTGGTAGATGCAAGCTTTGCGACTTTTAAGGCGAATTCAGCCGTCGTGCCACCAATGACGATTGCTAAGTGATAAGGCGGGCAAGCCGATGTGCCGATCAGCCGCAGTTTTTCGTCCAAGAAGGCCTTCATCTTTTCGGGGTTTAGCACGGCCTTGGTTTGCTGGTAGAGCAAAGATTTGTTTGCGCTGCCGCCCCCTTTGGCGATTATCAAGAACGAGTACTCATTTGCCTTCTCTGGTGAGGTCTCAGCCGTGATTTCGATTTGTGCCGGCAAATTGGTGCCAGTGTTCTTCTCGTTCCACATCGTTAGTGGCGCAAGCTGGGAATACCGCAAGTTCAAGTCGTGATACGCCTGATAGATGCCCTCTGTTATGGGTTCTTCATCGGGGCCGTCAGTAATGACGTTCGCACCACGCTTGGCAAGAACCAGCGCGGTGCCGGTGTCTTGGCACATAGGCAGCACCCCACCTGCTGAGATGTTGACGTTCTTTAGTAGGTCAAGAGCCACGAACCTGTCGTTAGGGCTTGCCTCGGGGTCGTCAATGATGCTGCGTAGTTGCCGCAGGTGTTCGGTTCGCAAATAGAAGCTGATGTCTTTGATGGCTTCTTTCATGAGCTGAGTCAGAGCTTGTGGCTCGACGGTTAGAAAGGTGCGATCGCCAAGCGTTTTCGTTGCGACCCCGCTCTTAGTGATTAAGCGATAGGGGATGTCTTTTGGGTCGATAGGTAGCGGGTTGTGCCAGCGTGATTCAGTGTTCATTCGTCGTCAGATTCGATCTTGTCGGCGACTGCGTCAAGAATCTCTTCACACCTGTCGGCGAGTTTTTCACTAAGTTCGAACAAAGCGAGCGATTCTTGAAGGGCGGCGCCACCGGTTTCAAGCAGGCCAACGATTTCTTGCAGGCTTTCGCGTGCTTCTTCGTAAGACATTTTCGCGATCTGGGCATCAGAAAACTCGACGCTAGCTCGAGTTTTAGCCATGACTTGATTCTCTCATTGAGTCACCACGTCGAGTTCACCATCGGTAAGGGTCGCTGTCATCGCTTGACCTGAAGCGATGCCGACACGCGAGGTAACTACGTGTCCGTCAGGGGTTCGCAAGATTGCATAACCCCGCGCCAAGGTCGCTAGAGGCGAGAGCGCTCGTAACTGACCTCTAGCCCCTGCCAACCACTCAGCTTCTCTGCTAACCAAAGAAGTGACGGCCCTTCTCGCTTGTTCGCGGGTGCGATCTATCTCATCGAAAGCCCGGTCGATCACCTCGCCGATTACTCGGCCAGCGCGCGCACGAAGTGAGTCAAGGTTGTCTAACTCGATGTCTACATCGGGAACGATCAAGCGAGCCGCGTCAGTTGGGGTCGAAGCGCGCAAGTCAGCCACCAAGTCGAGCAGGGGTGAGTCTTCTTCGTGCCCTATCGCTGAAACCACGGGTGTTTGACATTCCGCTACTACCCGCAACATTGACTCATCTGAAAAGACCATTAGGTCTTCGAAGGCCCCACCGCCACGAGCGATAACTATGACTTCGACTTCTGGGTAGTCGTCAAGCTCTAGTAGTGCGTCGCTTACTTCTCTAACCGCACTAACCCCTTGGACGGCCACCTCACGAACCTCGAATTGCACGCTTGGCCACCGTCTTCTTGAGTTGTTAATCACATCGTGCATGGCGTCACTTGCCCGCCCGCAGATCAGCCCAACTTTCTTTGGCACCAGCGGTGGGCTCTTTTTACGCGCAATGTCAAATAGACCTTCTTTGCGAAGACGTTCTTGCAACTCGGCCAGGCGAGCCAAATAATCACCGACGCCGAAGCTTTCTATTGCAGATGCCCGCATCATCAGCGAACCCCGTTTAGTCCAGAACTCGGTTTTGGCCCTTATGACTACTCGCTGGCCCTCAGATGTGTCGTTGCCTAAGCCCTTTAAGACCGAAGGCAAACAGGCGATCTGCAGCGACATCTCGGAATCTAAATCGCGTAATGAAAGAAATGCGAGGTTTGACCCTGGGCGAATCTTTACTTCCGTCAACTGACCCTCGACCCAAATCTCAGGTAGTGATCGCATCAATTCGGCAAGATCGGTCGAGATTTCTTGAACTGATACCGGGTTCGTCTTGTCTGTACCTCTGACCACGCCATGACGTTAGACTGCATCGGTGACAAGCGCACAAAAACGAGTGTTATTGGCCGCCCCGCGCGGTTATTGCGCGGGTGTTGATCGAGCAGTGATTACCGTCGAAAAGACTCTTGCCCTACACGGTGCGCCCGTCTACGTCCGAAAGCAAATCGTGCATAACAAGCATGTGGTCGAGACCCTTGAGGCAAAGGGTGTGGTTTTTGTCGAAGAACTAAGTGAGGTGCCAGACGGGGCGATAGTCGTGTTTTCTGCGCACGGCGTCTCGCCTGCCGTACATGCCGAAGCCAAAGAGCGAAACTTAAAGACGGTTGATGCAACTTGCCCGTTGGTCACCAAGGTGCATCAAGAGGCAAAGCGCTTCGCGGCCGACGGCTACCAGATTCTGCTGATAGGTCACGCTGGTCACGAAGAGGTCGAGGGCACCATGGGTGAAGCGCCAGAGAACATGACGTTGGTGCAGAGCCCTGATGAGGTCGATTCCGTTTCGATAGACCCGAATCGCCCCGTTGCTTGGCTTTCGCAAACCACCCTTTCGGTTGACGAAACCCTGGCAACCGTGGACAAGTTGCGAGAACGCCAACCTGACTTGATCGATCCGCCCAGTGATGACATTTGTTACGCAACTCAAAACAGGCAAGTGGCCGTGAAGAAGATTGCCCCTGAATGTGACGTGTTGATCGTGGTTGGCTCAGGCAATTCCTCGAACTCGGTTCGATTAGTCGAGGTGGGTCTCGAAGCTGGTGCTAAGAGTTCTTATCGAGTTGACGGTGCACATGAGCTCAAAGATGAATGGTTCGAGGGTGCTACCACTGTTGGCTTGACCAGCGGTGCATCGGTGCCTGAGAACTTGGTGCAAGACACGTTGGCTTGGCTTGCCGAGCGCGGTTACGCTGATGTGACAGAGGTGACGACGGCAGAAGAACGACTTACCTTTGCATTACCGCCCGAATTGCGGCGCGAACTTAAGGCTGCTGCTCAGCCCGTCGGGTAAGTACTGCTCTAAGCACCCCTAGCCCAGCGGCAGCTGCGGTTGGCAGCAACAGCCACAGCGCGTTAGTGCCTAACTCGAGAACGACCCATGCTGCCACCCGTGGGATCAGGTTTGTTCCTGAGACTTCTAGAAAGCTAACTGCGACCAGCATCAAGAAATAGCCGATGGGGGCAGCCACGGCCGGGGCGAACAAACCGTCTTTAGCGACGAAGACGGCAGAAAGAACTACCAATGCAGCGAAAGTTATGTTGGCCACCAACCCAATTTGACCGGTAACCAAAGTCTCGACGAATGCGACCGCGATGGGAATCAAGACCACGGCAAACACCACCGATAAGAGGCTTAATCGATTGCCAGCACTTTTGGTCTTCGTCGTCTTCTTGGACTTCTTCTTATCTTTTGGCTTTCGTCTTGATTTGACCAAGTCGTCTACCGCCACCCCGTCTGCTAAGTCACCGCGTTTGGCGACTGCTTGCCTTGCCTGATCTGCCTGCGCCCCTGATGCACCAATCGAGCGATACAACCGGCCCTTATTTGCTTTGGTAGCAACTGGTTTATTCATCGTCTAACAGTTTTCGCTGATCTAGTAGCTCTGGTGCTTGGGGGCGCCGCACTGCCGTGTCTATTTCAGCGGGCAAGTTGACATCACCCGAAACACCCAGTTCGTTCATTCGGCGAACCGACGGAATGACTCTTTGTTCCAGGCTTCCGATGAAGTCGTTCCAGCTTTCGAGCGCTCCATTAAGCCCCCGTCGCATTTTGGTTAGGTGATCAGCTAAAACGCTCAATCTTCCTAACATTTCGGCCCCGGCAACGCGAATTATTTCAGCGTTCTCGGCCAACTGCTGCTCACGCCATGCTTTCTCTGCCACGCGCAGCATGAAGAGCATCGTCATGGGTGTGGCGATTATGACATCTTTGCTATTGGCCAACTCGATCAATAACGGGTCGCGGTCGACTGCGGCAGCCCAGAGCGCATCGCTTGGCAGGTACATCACCACGAACTCAGGCGATGATGCAGTGACGGTTGACCAGTAACGCTTGTTTGACAGCTCGTCAATTCGGCGCTTGATTGCCAAGACGTGTTCGTTTAGGTGGCTGGTTCTTTCGTTCTCTGAGGCTGCATTCGTGGCGCGCAAGTAAGCGTCCATCGGCGTTTTCGAGTCGACGATGATGTCCTTGCCTGAAGGCAGATGCACGATCATGTCTGGGCGTTGCAAGCCTTCGCCACTTGATATCTGCGCCTGGGTATCGAAGTGGACGTGGTTTATTAGGCCAGCATTTTCGACCAAGCGACGAAGTTGTAACTCGCCTAACGACCCACGAGCCTGGCTGTTACTTAAGGCCCCAGTGAGCCTCGCAGTTTCGGTCGCTACTGAGCGGGTTTGTTCGTCTAAGAACTTCATCTGTTGGCGCAACTCACCAAAGTCTTTGGCTGAAACTTTTTGACTTTCGTTTAGAGCGTTTTGTACTTGTTGTAATTGGTCTCGTACGGGCTGTAGCAAGTCATTTGTCATACGCGATCGAATCTCGTCATTCGAGGCAAGCTGCACTTTGTCGGCCGCTTGTGTCTCTAAGGCGCCAATCTTGGCCATCAAATCGATAGCGTTCTTGCTGAACCTTTTTTGTGCAAGTAGGTAAGTCACCAACCCACCCAGGGCTAGACCCACGATCAGAGCGAAGATCGCTGCAGCAAAAGAACTCATGCCGCAAGCCTGCCGTGACTAGGTGACAGTGCGCGGGGGCGAATCGCCGCTAACCTTTGCGCGTCGTGTCTTTGACCATTGGGATCGTTGGGCTGCCCAATGTTGGTAAATCCACTTTGTTCAACGCTTTGACTAGAAATCAGGTGCTCGCAGCCAATTACCCGTTCGCAACTATCGAACCGAACCTTGGCGTGGTGGGCGTGCCAGATGAGCGGTTGGCGAAGTTAGCTGAGATTTCTAAATCCGCACAGATTTTGCCCGCCACGGTTTCGTTTGTAGATATTGCCGGCATTGTCAAAGGGGCTAGTGAAGGTGCGGGCCTGGGTAATCAGTTTCTCGCTCACATCAGAGAGGCAGACGCGATTTGTCAGGTCTTGCGAGTTTTCGACGACCCCGATGTAGTGCATGTCGAAGGACGGGTTGACCCACTTGCAGACTTAGAGACCATAAATACCGAATTAGTTCTTGCGGACTTACAGACAATAGAAAAAGGAATCGCTCGACTCGAGAAAGAGGCACGAAATGACAAGTCTCGGCAAGAGGTGTTGGACGAGGCCAAAAAAGCGCAGGCTTTACTTAACGAGGGCAAGATCTTGCGGGCGACCGACGTAAACGTCGAACTGCTAAAAGAGTTCTTCTTGCTTACCATCAAGCCCTTCATTTATGTTTTTAACGTCTCTGCCCACACCTTGGCTGATGAATCTGCCATCAAGGCACTGCGCGCTGCTGTCGCGCCAGCAGAAGCAGTAGTCGTCGACGCTCAGCTTGAAAGTGAGCTAGCTGAACTCTCAGAAGCAGAGGCAACAGAGCTGCTCGAGTCGGTGGGTCAATCAGAGTCGGGGCTAGCCACCTTGGCTCGAGTTGGTTTCGCCACTTTAGGCCTGCAAACGTTTTTGACGACGGGCCCTAAAGAAACCCGGGCTTGGACGATAAAGCAAGGCGCGACCGCGCCCCAAGCTGCCGGCGTGATTCACACTGATTTCGAAAAGGGGTTCATCAAGGCCGAGGTCGTGAGCTTCGATGAATTGGTAGCTGCGGGGTCTGCAACTGAGGCCCGCGCCGCGGGAAGGTTAAGAGTTGAAGGGCGTGATTATCAGATGCGGCCCGACGACGTCGTCGAGTTTCGCTTCAACGTGTAGATCAGCCCGACGGTAAATGCAATTGCGCCTATCAACACGCTAATCAGAATCGATTGCCATAGATAGGTCAGTAGCTGGTCGAAAATTGCACTCACCGCAGGCCCGAATACCGCGCCGGTGAGATTGGCCAAGTAAGAATCTTTAACCCACCAGAGCCCGAGGGCTAGCAGCATCTGTGACCCCGCAAAGGTGGCGCCAGCCTGCATCAATGTCTGCTCACGCCTTCGCGAAATGACTACGGCGATTACGTAGAGCGCGATAGTGAAAGGCAAAAGAACAATCAAGAATGGGTTTGCCGCGTTATAGACGGCGCGCAATGCGGTGATTTGCTCGCCTTCAAGCAAAAGAATCGGCGGAACCTTGGCGACTACTTCTTGCAAAACTTTGCCCAATGTCTCGTTTCTTTCGCCTACCTGGGTAACGACATCGTCTGCCAGCACCGTCAAATCGAGCACTAAGTCACCGTTGACCAAGAAGGGGCTGTTCTCGTCAATCTGGCCCGTCAATACGGCCATTAGCGCTTTGTGGCTTTGCACAGCGATGACTCTGGCAATCGCGTCTGCTGCTTGAGAGCCGAGGGCCTTCTTCGTTAAGTCCCCGGCGAGATTGCCGAGTGCGCTAGTTAGTAATGGCGAAAGAACGCTTAAATTGTCTGGCAGTAATTTGGCTATGCCCTCTTCGACCATCGTGCTTTCAGCTACGGTTTCAGCTACGGCCTGGCTGATGTTGTCACGGACGTTTTGAGCCGTAAAGACGTTAGTGACGGTCTGCACGTACTTCTCAGGGTTGGTAATGGTTTGTTGGGCCCAAAAAGCGGTTACCCCGGCTGGGGCCAACACGGTCGCAACGACCAACAGGGCTGCCACCACGCGATTACGAACTTTTAGTGTCACCGCGCTATCTAATCAGTGAAGTTATTTCGATTAGATCCGAGGTCACCCAATCTGCACCAGCCAACTCGTCGGCTGGCATCGTCGAGGTCAGCGCGATTACTTGCATCCCTGCCCTTTTTGCGGAGTCAACCCCGTGCGGGCTGTCTTCGACGGCGAGGCAGTCCCTTGGATCAACCGAGGCTCTCTCAGCTGCCTTCAAGAACAAGTCAGGTTCTGGCTTACCGCGGGCTACGTCTTCAATTGTGGTTATCTGTTGAGGGTCGAACCATTTTGAGAGATTCGTGGTGCCTAAACCGAGATCTACCCGGGCCCGGGTGCCACTGCTTGCAATTGCTACTGGCACCCCAATTTCATGAAGATGTTCAAGGGCTAGATCTGCATTAGGTATGGCTACTAGTTCGCTGCGAAACCGTTCAAACAGCTTTTCGAAGAAGCGGTCACGAAAATCGTCACCAAGATCTAGGCCGATGCGGTTCTTCGTATCTTCGATCACGAAATTCAAGCCGGTGCCCAAATATCTGGCGAACGCGTCTTTCTCTGACATTGGCGCGCCTGCTTCGGTGATCAGTTCAGCTAACGTCGACATGGCGAGCGGCTCGCTATCGACTAGCACACCGTCGTGATCGAAAACCACCACCTTGGGCGGCTTTAGCGCGGCCGTCAGGTTCTCGCTAGGTAAAAGTTCTGAACTTCGTCTTCGTCTATAGGTGTGCCGATTACTTGATTAGAACTCATCAACAAGCCACCACCTACCCCGCTTTGGTGGTCAAATGAACTACCCGTCAAGACCACGTCTCGAGTTGCTAGCGGTGCGGCGCGCTTGTAAACCATTTCACGAATAGTGGCTAGTACGAAGTCACCTGCATTTCGGGTAGCGCCCGTAATTACCACCGTGTCGGGGTTTATGAGACTAACCGCATCAGCAATAGCAGCGCCGATAGCGACTGTGCCTTCACGCGCGATTGACAGAGCACGCGAATTCTTATCTCGGCAAAGCTCGACAAAGTCGATGATGGACTCAATCGGCTTTTCACCTGAAGCTAAAGAGGAGTTATACGCCTGAACCATCGCCCACCCGCCGCCCGTTGCTTCGGCACATCCAATTCGTCCGCAGCGACAAACGGCATCACTTGGCGTTGTGGTGGGCATGTGGCCTATGTCGCCCGCTACACCAGAAGAGCCCCTAATCAACTTATTGCCGATAACTATGCCGCTGCCGAAACCCGTCCCGATTTTTATTGCTAGTAGCACCTCACTATTTGGGAAAGACCAATGATGTTCGCCAATCGCTATTAAGTTCACGTCGTTTTCGACAAGCGGGGTCACGCCGAGTTTTGCCGAGACGTATTTCTTGGTGTCAAAGCCCTCCCAGCTGCCCATCAACGGTGCAGCCACAATTGCGCCGGTTTTGGCTTCTATCGGCGCGGGCAAACCGACGGTGATCGAAAGAAGTTCACCTGCGCCGGGGGTTTGTTTTTGCAAGCGTTTTATGTGGGCAATCGCTCTGTCGAGAATCTTGGTTGGGCCGACATTGACGTCCATATCGAAGTACGACTCACTCAATATGGTCGCGTCCAGATGCCCGAGGGCTACGCGAGTTCGAAAACCACCGACGAAGATCGAGGCGAGGTGACCGACCCGTTCGTTCAGCTTTACTTTGCGTGCTGGTCGCCCACCACTAGATGCCACAACTGCACCATCTGTAACAACCTGGCGAGTGTGTAACTCGGTGAGCACTTCGGATATGACCGTACGGGGCATGCCTGTCGCCACCGTGATTTCGCGCCTAGTGGCTTCGCCCCCTAGGTTTCGTATTGCTTCGACCACGCGTTTTTCTCGGTGGTCAAGATTTGATAACGCTTCGTTCACCCCACTTTCTATTCCCGGCAAGTGCGCAATATTGTCAGGGGTAATACGTACTTATGTCAAAGGGTGGCATAAGTATCAAACAAGTAGAAAAAGAGGAGCTAGTAGATGAGAGGCATCTCTAAAGGCGTTCGTCTGGCCGCAATGGCTGGCGCGGGCGCGCTCTTGCTGGCTGCATGTGGGTCCGACAGTGACACCGCTACCGAAGAAGTAGTCGTAGAAGAGGCCGCGGCAGGTTCTGGTCTTTCTGACATTCGCGTAGCAGCTGTTATCAAGGACGAGGCCAACCCATTCTTCGGCACCATCGCTGAAGGTATGAAAGAGGCTGCAGCTGAGTACGGAATCGACCTCGTTGTCGAGTACGCACCAACTCTTAACGATGAGGTGGGTCAGGCAAACAAGGTTGACACCCTGGCAGGTCAAGACTTCGACTGCTTCGTTGTCATTCCGATCAGCTCGAACAACTTGAGCCAGAGCTTGGGCAAGGTTGCACAGCAGGGAATCCCGATCGTCAACATCGATTCCCCAGTTGATGCGGCGAGCCTTGAGGCAGCAGGTGGCAAGGTCACCGCTTTCGTGGGCACCGACAACTACAAGGCCGGTGTCGAGGGTGGCAAGAAGATGAAAGCACTCGTCGGTGATGGCGCAACCGTCGGCCTGATTGCAGGTCTTGCCGGTAACGTCACGAGCAACGCTCGAATTGACGGCTTCAAAGAAGGCGCCGCAGGGCTGACCTTCGAGGGCCCAGTCAATGCCGATTGGGACACTGCTAAGGCGCTAGACGCTGCCAAGGCAATGCTTGCCAAGAACCCGAACATCACGGCGTTCTTCGCTGCGAACGACACCATGGCTCAGGGCATCGCCCAGGCCGTGGCTGAGTCCGGCAAAGACATCAAGGTGATGGGCGTGGACGGAATCGAAGCCATCTTGCAAGACATCAAGGGTGGCAAGGTCACTGGGTCGGTTTCCCAGTACCCATGGGTGATGGGCAAACTTGGGGTTGAGGCGTGCATCGTCGCAGCTCAAGGGGGCACCGTTACTGAGTTCGTAGAGTCGCCTGCCATCGTGGTGACTTCAGAAAACATCGACACCGCCATCAGTGGCTTCCCGAAGCCACCTGGCGAATACACCAACCCGTTCCCAGCGCAAATCCAGAAGTAAAAGAGCGCGAGGTTCGGTGACACCAAAAGTGTCAGGTTCGGGGGCCGCTTCGGCGGCCCCCGGGCCATCTTTTTCTTTGCACACAATCGCGGCAAAGCTGCGAGACCCTTATTTCTGGGCTGACTGGACTGTCGTTTTTGCGTTAGTAGCCGCGGTTCTTATTTTCACCGCCCTCGAGCCTGGCAATTTCATGACTGCCTACAACGTAAACACGATTCTTACGGCTTCAGCTGTGCCCGCCATCTTGGCGTTGGGCCAGGCATTCGTGATCATGACGGCGGGCATTGACCTGTCGAATGCTGCAGTTTTGACACTGGGTGCGGTGACGTTTGGTTGGTTCTTCTTTAGGGGTTACCCGCTGATTTGGTGCATGATCTCAGCGATCATCGTTGGCCTCATCGCAGGGTTGATAAACGGTTTGATCATTGCTCAGTTCAAGATAAATGACTTCATCGTGACCCTTGGCATGTTGAGTCTGGCGCAGGGCGTGGCTCTCGTCATCAGCAATGCCAAACCGGTGCAGGTGATCTCGCCGGTTTTGGCGCAATTTGCGATAGGCAAGATCTGGGTTATTCCTTATTTGATGATTCTGGCCTTTGTCTTGTTGCTTGTATGCCAGTTCTTCTTGACGCAGACCAAATTCGGCACTCACGTGCTGGCGACCGGTGGCAACACCGATGCGGCCCGTGCCATGGGCGTGCGCACTAAGGCGATCAAGGTTTCGGTCTATGCAATCTCGGGCACTCTCGCCGGTGTTGCAGCGATTGTCACCATCTCTCGCATCGGTGCTGCAGAACCTGCCGTGAACACAGCCTTTTTGCTAAACAGCGTGGCTGCGGTAGTGCTTGGTGGTGTCTCGTTGTTTGGTGGTCGAGGAAACATGATTGGGCCGTTCGTAGGAGCGATTTTGTTGACGATGATCATTAACGGACTGATTGTGGCTGGGGTGCCGCAGTACTACCAATTCATTGCAATTGGTCTGATTGTGATGGTTTCAGCAGTCTTGGTGAGAAGTGCCAAATGAGTGAATATGCGGTTGCCTGCCATAACGTAAGTAAGGCATTCGGTTCAGTAAAGGCTTTGCGCGATGTCTCGATAACGGCCAAAGCTGGCGAGGTTACGGCGATCATCGGTGATAACGGTGCAGGTAAATCAACACTCATAAAAATTGTGGCAGGCGTCGAGCAGGCTGATTCAGGTCACATTGACCTTTTTGGGCAGCAAGTTGATTTCACCAACCCAGAAGAGGCGCGCCAAGCCGGAATCGAGACGGTTTATCAAACTCTGGGCCTAATTGAAGACTTAACTATTTGGCAGAACTTGTTCTTGAATCGAGAGATTGTCACGGGCTTTGGGCCGATTCAACTGATGAACAAGCGCGTGATGCGCCAGCGCTCACACGAGATGCTCACGGCTCTTGACGTGCACATACCCAGTGTGCGGGCGAGAGTGCGTGGGCTTTCTGGTGGGCAGCGTCAGGCGGTGGCTATTTCTCGAGCGGCCGGCTGGTCAAGCCGAGTTGTGATCATGGACGAGCCCACCGCAGCACTTGGCGTTCGCGAAAGTGCCAAAGTCGAAGAGCTCATCGAGCGCCTTAAAGACAAGGGCTTGGCAGTGATTGTCATTAGTCATAACTTCGACCAGGTTGTGAGGCTCGCTGACCGAGTTTGGGTCATGCGTCAGGGGCGAGTAATCGCTGAATTAAGCCAAGAAGAGTTGGACGCAGCACAAATGGTTGCGCTTATTACAGGCGCGGCTAAAGGCGACAAACTAAACGAATCGGGAGATCTAGATGATTAAAGGGTTTGGCAACAACAAACTCGGTTGTCATGCACTCGTGTGGGTTGGCGGTTGGTCAAATGAAGAATGCGAAACGGCAATCGCAAACACCAAGGCGGCCGGTTATGACCTGATCGAGATGGTCGCGCTTGACCCGACCAAACTCGACACGAGTTTCACTCGAGACACGTTGCAAAAGCACGGCGTTGAAGGCACTTGCTCTTTGGGGCTTGGTGAAACAAATGACATAAATAGTGAAGATATGACAAAGGTCAAGAAAGGCGAAGAGACCCTGCTTGGTGCCTTGAAATTCGTCGAGGGTGTGGGTGGCAAGTTTCTAGGCGGTGTGATTCACAGTGCGCTTCGTAAGTACCCGGAAGAGACCACAACCAAAGCCCGGGCGAACTCGGTTTCTGTGATCAAGCAGATCGCGAAAGAGGCTCAGAAGTCAGGCATCACTATTGCGTTAGAGCCAGTTAACAGATACGAGACGAATTTGCTCAACACTGCCCAGCAGACGATTGATTTCATCAATGACGTAGGCGAGCCAAACGTCACGGTGCATTTAGACGTTTATCACTGCAACATCGAAGAAGACGGCTACCGCAACCCGATTTTGGCTTGTGGTGATCGTTTGGGGTACGTGCATATTGGCGAATCTCACCGCGGCTACTTGGGCACCGGCACAATTGATTTCGCCAAGTTTTTTGACGCGCTTGCCGAGGTTGATTACGGCGGCTACATCACCTTCGAGTCGTTCTCTTCTGCGGTCGTTGACCCGAAGCTTTCGATGATGCTGGGTATTTGGCGCAACTTGTGGAGTGACAGCATGGATCTCGCAGTAAAGGCCCGCGAATTCATGCAGAACTCAATTAGCCAGGCGCGCCAAACCGCTTAACGCGGGCTCATCTTCGGTAATTCGCACGGGCGCACCAAACGCCTCTTCAATGACCCGGGCGAATTCTGGCGCTTTGCCAAAAATCGAGCCTGTTAGCGCAACCGATTCGATTTCACCTTCGTGAATCAATTCAGCCGCGGCCATGTACGCCTCTGCCGCACCTGAAAAGGTGACGGCACCACTACTTAATTCACGCCCCGCAGGCAAATCAGGAATCGTCGCAAAAAACCCGCCCCCAAGTTTCGGTCGTAGTCGGTGGTTGCCGCCCAACTTCGGGTTCAGCGAAGAAATCTGTGCACCGGTGCCAACATTGATGCAGATCTCTCTAGCCGAATCGACCTCGCCGCTTTCACCACCGAATAACGAGGCTTGGTGATCACCCACACCGACGAAGACGCGAGTGTCATTTTTAGTACGGCCGACGGCGATTACTTGCTCGGTGGTTTCTGGCAAATTGACATCACCAACCCCAGCCAAATCGAGAAGTTCTGGTACCCACGTTTGGGTGAACGGGTCATACATGCCAGACGCTGCGGCATCGCTGAGGTGGCTACTCACAGGCTGGTTCACCAAATATTCGGCAACGAGTGAAATCAAGCTGGTGAATCGCAACTTCTTAGAGCCATCAGTTAACTGAGACATTAGAAATGGCATAACCACTAGCGGGTGGCCAAAATCAAGTTCGTTACCTGTTTTGGCCAGCAACTCTGGTGTTAGTGCTGAGTTCACGTCTTGCCAGCGCTTACCAGCGTCAAAGTCTCTGGCCGATCTGTCTTGCCAGGTAGAAATCGGCACTAAAGGTTCGACTGAATCTACTTCACAAAGCGTTGCCCCGTGCATCTGCCCCGATACGTAGATTTCTTTCGGCACACCGTGTGCAGCAACATCGGCCTCGATGGCCATGTTCAATGCTGCAAACAAGGCATCTGGCGCAACCCAACAGGAACCAAGAAATACCGGTGCAACGAAAGACGGCATGGGTGACCTTTGAAAAGTCTCCCGTTGAATTCGCCCACTTGCCAGGCGCGCGGTCTTGATGAAGGTGCTGCCCACGTCCAGCCCAAGCACTTCACTCACGCCGGGCGCATGCGCTTTCTTTGATGTTTCGATGACGTATTGTTGCAGTCGAATCAATGACTCTTAAAGTGCTGTTTGCTGTCGTCAACGTTTCTTTGGTAATTGTTTATGCGTTTGGTTCAGGCTTATGGGTGAGCACGGGGGGCGCCTTTTATCGATCGCTGGTCAGACCTTTCTGGCAGCCCCCTGACTGGGTGTTTGGTATCGCATGGCCTTACAACTTCGCGGTTCTAATTGCCGCTGGGGTGGCAGTAGGTGTTTTGGCGTCTACCCCGCAACGTCTTTGGTGGACGGGGTTGTTCGCGTTTAGCGTCGTTGCGGCCCTGCTTTGGGCGAGGCTTTTCTATGTCTCACAAGATCTGCCGGGGGCCACAGTCGCGCTGGGCTTGGCGGGGGTGCTGACGGTGCCCCTGGTGGTGATTGCCTGGCAGACGAGGCCTTGGGCCGGGCTGGTGCTATTGCCTTACCAGGTCTGGTTGGTGGTGGCCACCTCTTTATCGGCTGGATATTGGGCTCTAAATAGGGGCTAACCCTGTCCAAACCCCAAGATGTGAGGAAATACTAGGGTTTAACAAACAACTCGTTGGGTGCTGTTAACCCGACGTTAAGGCTAGGGAAGGGAAGGAATGCAAAAAGCTCCTGCGCTACGTCGTGGTTTTGCCTCGGCGAAGCGATTCATTGCGTTGGCGGCCGCATCAGCGTTAGTTGTTGGTGCCGGTGCGACTATGGCGCACGCCGTTCCATCGCAAGCAAAACCAGCGGTGCCAGCAGGTGAAATCGAGTTCTGGCACTGGCGTGGTGAAGACAAGGCTGTCTTCGATCAACTGATCGCTCGATTCCAGAATCAGAACCCTGGGGTGAAGATCACTCAGGTGATCACACCGTCTACTCCGTACCAGGCAAACGCCTTCCAGCAATTGCGTAATAACCCGAAGGGTGCAGCCTTTGCTGCGTTCCGCGGGCCGCAGTTCTGGCAAATGGCAAACGGGGGTCTGTTCAAGGACATCTCGAACGAGGCGTTCGTGAAGAACGTCAACCCGAATTCGCTGAACGCTGGCAAGTTGACCGGAAAGCAGTACGGGGTGCCGTACCACTACCTGTTTAACATGCCGGTTTACAACACTGAGATCTTTCAGAAGGTAGGCGTTAAGCCACCGACAAACTGGCCTCAGTTCCTCGACATGTGCAAGAAGCTCAAGGCCGCGGGCTACATCCCGATGGCCTGGATCGGCTCCGGAGCCCGTGGCCAGTCTGCACAGATCAGCAACGCGATCTTGGCTAACGAAGCCACTGATAGCGAGATCTTCAGGCTAGGTAACGGCCAGACCAAGGTCACCGACCCTTGGTTCCGAACCGTTGCTAGCAAGTACGAGGACATGCGCAACGCAGGTTGCTTCCCAGACAACCCGTTGGGTACGACCGAAGCTGCTGCTAACGCACTCTTTGCTCAAGGCCGTGCGGCGATCTTGCCGACCGGAAGCTTCAGCATGGGTGCTGTTAAAGCTTTGAACCCGGCCATGGAAGGCAAGATGCAACTCCTGATGCCGATTTCGAAGACCAACGCGAAAGACGCCAAGTTTGAAGGTATTCACAACAACACCTTCATTATGGGCATCAACAACACGTCTTCGCCAACACAGCAAGCCATCGCGCGTGCGTGGATCGACTTCTTGACGAAGCCAATCAACGCTGAGTACTACGCGAATGGCACCAGCCAACACGCACCCGTCAACGGGGTTCGCTACACAAACCCTGATTTGAAGAACACTGCTGAGTGGCTGACGAAGAACACCAAGTTGGCACCACGGTTCTTGATCTTGAACCTGGGTGTCTCAGACGAGGTGCAGGATCTCTTGATCGGCATCGTTGGCGGTAAGTCAGCCGACGCGGCTATCACTGAGTTCGCACCACGCATCGCAGCTAAGGCATGGAGCTAAGAAGTAACTAGATAGCTCGAGTGGGGGGCCCTGGCGCTTGGCGCCGGGGCCCCTTTCTTTAGGTTTTACTGGTCTGGGGGTGAGGCGATGAGCATTACCAAGAAGAGGCTTGCGCCAATTCATAGTTCTCGACCCCTACTTTTTGTTTTGCCGGCAGCGATTTTGTTCTTGATTTTCTACATGGTGCCGGCATTTTTGACTCTTCGTTATTCGCTTACTCGCTGGGACGGCTATTCACCCGACGTTGAGTTCGTGGGTCTGCAGAACTACCAGACGTTGATTACGGCCGACCCTGTCTTCACCAGCACAGTCAGTAACAGTTTGCGATTCATGTTGGTGGTGGTTGTCTTTCAGACCTTGTTTAGTTTGATTCTTGGCTTGATGTTGGTTCGAAACACCAAGACGGGTGTGGCACTTCGAACCCTTTATTTCTTTCCCACCATTTTGTCTTCGATTTCGGTTGGTTTGATCTGGCTCTTCATGTACGACCCATTCTTTGGCCTGATCAATTACATCTTTCGTGAGGTAGGCCTCACCACGTTTCAACCCAGCTGGCTAGGTAACGAAAAGATCGCGCTTTACTCATTGGCTGCCACTCAAGTTTGGTTCCACACCGGGCAGATGATGGTTGTTTACGTTGCGGGGCTGCAGCAGATACCGCAAGAGCTTTATGAGGCTGCGAGTGTCGACGGGGCTAACGCTTGGCGTAAATTCGTATCAATTACTTGGCCGCTGTTGTTGCCAACCACAATCTTGGTAATGGCGTACACGACTTTGCAGTCGTTTAGGGCGTTCGAACTGGTTTGGTCTATGACACAAGGCGGCCCCGGTGGTTCGACCGAAATCTTGCCCACGTTGATTTATCGCACTGGAATGCTGAACTTGAACGTTGGTCTAGCGACCGCACAGTCGGTCGTTTTCATGTTGCTCATCTTCTCGGTGTTCTGGATCCAACGTCGCGCAGTGAAGCTGACGACCTAAGTGAGGGCTTCATTGACGGTGCCTCGTGTGGTCAAAGCATTGATTCTTACTTTCGTGGCTTTGCTCATCGCCGCACCGGTTTATGTCGTCATCGTCTCGACCTTCAAAACCAATGCCGAGCTCTTCGAGAACCCTTCAGGCTTACCCGCTTCGTGGAGTTTTGCTAACTACTCACGACTGTTCGTAGAAAGCAATATTTCACAGAACTTTGCCAACAGCGTGATCGTTACCGCCGTCTCGGTCACTGCGGCATTGATTTTGGCAAGCCTTGCCTCTTTTGGAATAACTCGCTTGATGAGGGTGAGTGGGTTACTGCTGTTTGGATTCTTCATCGTGGGGCTTGCCATACCCGCGCAGGTCAATATCATCCCCATCTTTCTTTTCTTCAAGAGCTTAGGTTTAACGAACTCGCTAGTTGGGTTGATCATCATCAACGTTGTGACTACCTTGCCAATCTCGGTTTTCATCTTGACGACATTCTTTAGGCAGTTGCCATCGGACATGTTCGAAAGTGCCGCTATGGACGGTGCCGGTTACCTGCGTCAGTACTTCTCGATTGCTTTACCGCTCTCGGCACCTGCTATGTCTGCTACGGCCATTTTCTTGTTGGTAATTGTGTGGAATGACTTGTTGTACCCACTGCTGCTAATTACTGAAGAGTCAAAACGCACTTTGCCGCTTGCGTTGCTGGCTTATCAGGGCGAGTTCTTTGCTGATTACACGATGATCTTTACCGGTGTCTTGGTGGCGTCTGCGCCCATGGTCATCTTGTACATTGCGTTACAACGCTTCTTCATCGCAGGTCTAACTAGTGGAGCCGTGAAGGGGTAACGAGAGGGTTAGAGCGACTCCTTGACGCTTAATTACGCAGTCATCGGCACGGGCAGTATGGGCCGCGAACACATCGAGTGCCTAAAAGTCATACCGAGCGCGAAAGTTATCGCGCTGGCTGACAGCAGCAAAGAGAGCCTGCGAAATGCTGCTGGTTTGCTCGACTACCCCGTCCAAACTTTTGAGAATTACCAAGACTTGCTTGCGGCTGGTGGTTTCGATGTGCTGGTGATTGCAACGCCCAACCACACGCATCAAGCGGTTTTGGCTGACGCATTCAAGACTGACGCGCACGTTTTGGTCGAGAAGCCACTTTGCATTAGCGACGATGAGTGTCAGGCGGTCGTTTCAGCCGCTAAGGGTCGCAAGGGAATCGTTTGGGTCGGGCAGGAGTACCGGTACATGCCACCCGTGGCTGAGTTGATTCGCCTTGTCAAAGCTGGCGAAGTGGGCAAGGTGCAGCAGGTTTCTATCAAAGAGCATCGCGAACCGTTCTACCCGAAAGTTGATGACTGGAACCGTTTTTCAGCCAACACTGGCGGCACTCTGGTTGAAAAGTGTTGTCACTACTTCGACCTTATGAATTTGTTGGTCGGTGAGTTGCCGGTGCGAGTTTTTGCTTCTGGTGGTCAGCGAGTGAACCATCTAGACGAGAGCTACCAAGGTAAGAGAGCAGACATTCTTGATTCGGCATACGTAATCGTTGAGTACCCCAGTGGGGTGCGGGCGATGCTTGATCTTTGTATGTTTGCCGAGGCTTCGAAAGATCGCGAAGTGATAACCGTGATTGGCGATGAGGGCAAAGTCGAGTCGTTTCTACCTTCTATGGAACTGCGCCTTGGCAAGCGCGCTGAATGGGGTACCAAGTTGACGTGGGACGACGAGCTGCCAACAAATCGTGGCGTGGGTGTGCGTCATGTTTATGACCCGAGTGTGAGATACGTGGGTCATCATCATGGTGCTACCTACATA